>NZ_JAKRFA010000070.1:0-9671 GCF_022348305.1 Alteromonas sp. MmMcT2-2 | reverse complement strand
CTTAGCATTAGATATGGAAACGCCTAACGCAGTGCATAATAGAAAAGGCCAGCTTCGAGAGCTGGCCTAATAACTGTCAACCTATATTAGGACGACACACTTGTTAGTGTTTTTTGTAACTAACAGATAGTAATTACCAATCGGTTAATGCTGCCATAGTAAAAATCTCATCTTCGAAAGCAAGCACCACACGTTGCGCTTCAATATTGACGATTTGCACTCTATCAGCAATCCAGTCACCCTCACCTATTTGACGGCCATTGACTCTCACCCACCTATCGGCAGGACGAGACGCATACATATGCGCGCTAAAGTTCATGGTTGGAAGTCGTGTTAACAAGCGAACGGGTAACTGATCTACACGGGGTAGTTCGTCTTTAACCGTCACCCTTGTTTGCTCTTCAGCGGGTTTATTATCTTGTGCCTTTGAGTCTAGCGCTTCAACGGCAGCATTAAAACGGGCCATGAGTTCTGGTGACACGGATACGTCAGATTGAGACGTAGCTTCATTTAATACTCTCCCTTCATAATTCCCTGAAGTCTCAGTTTGTCTTGTATCCATTGAAGAGCTACGCTCATATCCACTACTTGGCTCGGCGCCAGAACGTTGGGACACGTCGTTATTGTAGCGATTCTGAGTACCTGTTGTGTTTGGGTTTGTATTTGGAACTGCACCTAAATCAGTATTTTGTGTTGCAGCTAAGTTGCCAACAGACTGGTTATTTACCATAGCGTTCGCTTGCGTGCCTTGCTGAGCTGCACCGCCGTTACTAACGTTGGCATTTACCGCTGTGTTAGCAGTTTCATTTAAACCTGCGCTTTGCCCACTTCCCTGAATGTTAGAAGATACCTGTTCACTTTTGTTGCTTGAAGTGCCTGGTGCTTCATTACTACTTTGCGTGGTCGTAAGCGCTGAAGCGCCTCCGCTTGCTTCAACCTGTGAAACTGAGCTTTCAGAGTCTGCCACCGGTACAGAAGCGGGTGCAGTTAGCATTGGCCACCAGCGTTTTGCCGTAGCGGCGGAAAAGCCAATGCATAAACCACCAAGAATAACGACGGCAAAAAGCGCAACTTGCTTGGTGTAAAGCTTCCATGCTGACGGAAGCCCTTCTACTGTGGGTAAAAACAAGCTTCGATTAAACTGCTCGTTAAGGGATTTATCAAATTTGGCGGTAGTGTCGTGCTCGCCCCGAAGCAAAGCTTGGGTCTGAGTTCTATGATGAACTGTCGGCGCTATTTCCACGGTTTGCTCAGGGTCTATTTCGACCTCTTGCACGCCCATTTCAGACAAGCCCTGCACCATAGCATCGCTTGTCACTAAACCCGACTTTCTAATTTTAACTGGCCCATTTTGCTTGGTAATTTGAACAATCACCATACCGGGCACTAAATTTTCAATGGCGACGATATTAGACATACAAACTCCCTAACCCGTAGCCGAATATGATGGCCAAAACAAACGCCGATGCGAGATACCATTTACGCTGGCTTTGCACGCGCTGACTAACAACATCTTCACCTAGAATTTGCTCTGCCGCGGCCAAGAATATAGGCTTTTGCACAACCGCATGCTGCTTAGTAAAAGATAAGGTTAACGCCCGATCGCACAGCAAATTAATTACCCTTGGAATCCCACCAGTAATTTGATGCACCGCGCGCAATGTAGACTTACTGAAAATACTGATATCACCTTCAGCCACGCTTAAGCGGTGTGCTATATATGCGCTGACTTCTGGCGCAGTTAAGGGTAGCAGATGATAACGAGCGGTAATGCGTTGAGCCAGCTGACGTAATTCATTACGCTTTAACAACTGCTGTAATTCAGGCTGACCTATCAATACCACCTTTAACAGTTTTTCACGATTCGTTTCTAGGTTGGTCAATAAACGAAGTTGTTCTAGTACTTCGGGCAACAGATGCTGCGCTTCATCAACCATTAGTACCGTATTCATGCCTGACTGATGATTCTCTGCTAACTTAGACAAAATCAAATCGGTGAAGTACTTAAGGCTTGCTTTTTCAGGTGTATAAGCCAAGCCTAGCTCATCACAAACCGTTGCTAATAGCTCAAGGGCCGATAAGGTAGGATTCAAAATCATGGCTACCTGCGTATTATCGGGTAGCTGCTGCAACAGTTTTCTCGATACCGTTGTTTTCCCGGTGCCCACTTCTCCGGTGAGCATTACAAAACCACCGCTTTCTCTAAGGCCAAAGGTCAAATGGGCCAAGGCCTCTTTGTGCCTTGGACTCATATACAAATAATCGGGGTTAGGCGCAATCGAAAAAGGATTGTCATTTAACCCGAAGTAGTTCAAATACATGGTTGCTGAAGCGCCTATATGTTTTAATTTTTGACGACGATTAAACTACCAGACGCAACCTTGAAGTGAAAGCGCATAACGATGTGGCTACTAATTTTATTTGTAACATTGCTATACTGCGCCTCTGTTACCTTGGGAAGGTTGATTTTCGTTACACGTCAAAAGTCGATGTATTCCCAATCTAAAAAAGTATTACTGACTAAAAAATCGTTGGAAGAGCATGCAAGTATATCTCGTTGGTGGCGCAGTGCGTGACGCACTGTTAAACAGAAAAGTTGTTGAACGCGACTATGTCGTGGTGGGCGCCACGCCAGAAGAAATGCTCAGCCAGGGTTTTACCCAAGTAGGCAAAGACTTCCCTGTTTTTTTACACCCTAAAACACAGGAAGAATACGCACTTGCACGTACAGAACGTAAGTCAGGAAAAGGTTACACCGGTTTTGTATGCGATGCGTCAAGCTCGGTGACGTTAGAAGAAGATTTGTTACGCCGGGACCTTACCGTTAATGCGATAGCGCAAGACAACTATGGAAAACTCATCGACCCCTATGGTGGTAAAAAAGATTTAGAAAACCGCGTACTTCGCCACGTATCTGAAGCCTTTAGTGAAGACCCTCTACGCGTATTTCGCGTTGCTCGGTTTGCAACCCGCTATGCTTATTTAGGGTTTACTATCGCCACTGAAACCATGGCACTTATGCAGTCTATGGCGCAAAGCGGCGAGCTAAGCACGCTAAGTGCAGAGCGGGTATGGCAAGAAACAAAGCGCAGTCTTTTAGAGAAAACACCGCATGTTTTTTTCACTGTATTAAACCAAGCCCATGGCCTCAATGACTGGTTTACTGAGCTTGAAAGAAACGTAGATACTGCTCTGGAAACGTTAAAAACGGCGGTAGCACTAGAAAAGGCTGAAAACGAAAGCGTTGTTAAATACACGGGTTCAGAAACCCCATTACCTGAAAGTAGCGATTCAGAAACCGCTAGGCTGATAACAAGGTTTACTGCCCTGCTCACTCACCTCAGTGAGGAAGAAGCGAAACAGTTATGCAGTCGGCTTAAAGTGCAAAACCAAGTTAGTGAAATCGTCAGCCTTGCCTGCAAATTCAAAGGCTTTCTTTTGAACGCGCAAAACTCGCCCGCCGATTTACTTGCCTTGTTCAATAGCTGTGATGCGTGGCGTAGAGAGGAACGTTTCACATTATTACTTAGCGCTTTTGCGCCTTATGCTCATAACAAGGGCGTAGATTGGCAACACCAACAAAAGCGCATTGAAAATGCATTAGCAGCCGCCAACCAAGTGAACGTGCAAGATATCATTGCCACGGGCGTTAAGGGCCCTGAAATAAAAGACGCGCTTAACCGGGCAAAGCTATCCGCTATTGCCTCAATTACTGATTAGATTAGATGTCCTCTTTCCCTGTTATTGTAGGTAACCTCAAACCACAATGTGTATTTACCTACGGTGTGCGAATTTAACGCCAGTTTTTCTCAATGTTTTGGTATAGCAATGCTACAATACGCCCCATTCATTTAGAGCGTTTTTTATACTATGACTTTCGAAGAACTCGAATTAGACGAAGCACTGTGTCACGCAGCTGCCGATATGGGGTTTGAAACTCCAACTAGCATTCAAGAACTGGTTATCCCGCATGCGTTGGATGGACGAGATATCTTGGCCTCTGCTCCTACAGGTACTGGTAAAACAGCCGCTTTCTTATTGCCTGCATGCCAGTTTTTACTTGATTATCCGCGCAGACAGCCTGGTGCTACACGTATTTTGATCCTAACGCCTACCCGCGAGTTAGCGCTACAGGTTTATGAACAAGCCCTGGCCATAACAAAGCATACACAAATTGTGTGCGGGGTAATAACCGGTGGTATTAACTACGGTACCGATAAAGAAACCTTAAGCAAGAATCTCGATATTCTTGTGGCCACGCCAGGTCGTTTGCTTGAGCATATCGAAAAAGAAGCCGCAGATTGCCGTGATATCGAGTGTTTGATCCTTGATGAAGCTGACCGCATGTTGGATATGGGTTTCTCAACGGTAGTTAACCAAATTGCTGCCGAAGCGCGCTGGCGCAAGCAAAACCTATTGTTCTCAGCCACGCTTGAAGGCAAAGGCGTTAAGACTTTCGCTCATGAAATTCTTAACAATCCTGAAGTGATTGAAGCGAACCCATCGCGCAAAGAGAAAAACAAAATTCATCAGTGGTATCACCTTGCTGACGACATGAATCACAAGCAAGCATTGCTGGTGAATATTTTGAAGCAAGAAACAACGACGTCAGCGGTTGTGTTTGTGAAAACCCGCGAACGCCTGCAAATGCTTAAGGACTTCTTAGCCTCGAAAGATATTCCAGTGTGCTGGCTACAGGGTGAAATGCCACAAGACAAACGTATTGCAGCGCTAGCCCGTTTCAAAAGTGGTGAAGTACCTATCTTGCTGGCAACGGATGTTGCTGCCCGCGGTATTGATGTGCCTAACGTGAGCCATGTTATTAACTTCGACATGCCGCGCAAAGCCGACGTTTATGTTCACCGCATTGGCAGAACCGGCCGCGCTGGCGCCAAGGGCACGGCTATATCGTTAGTAGAAGCCCACGATTTTGACATGGTGGCCAAAACCTCGCGTTACATGGGCGAACCACTTAAAGCTCGCGTTATTGACGAGCTACGCCCTAAAAACAAAACGCCTAAAATTGGCCCGAAAAAGAAGAAAGTGAAGGCCAAAGACAAAGCCAAGGCAAAAGCTAAGCCTAAAAAGAAAAAGTAAAGAGTGCGAAAATAGTCGATCAGTAACATTCAAGTGAGTTAATGCGGTGGGCCAGGATGTAGGTGGAACATTGCCGACACAAACCCTCTGCCGCAGGGATGCGGCAGCGGAGCGCACATGGATGTGTTTACCGCGTGTTTGTGGAGGCAATGTTTCGCCCGCAGCCGCCGCCCACCGCTTTAGCTCACCGTCAGTTCAAAAGAGTACACAATGAAATTCCCAGAAAAAATTGTTTTAGCCACAGGTAACCAAGGCAAGGTGCGTGAGTTTGCATCTTTATTTGCAGATTACGGCGTAGACGTTGTGGCGCAAAAAGAATTAGGTGTATCTGATGTGCCTGAAACAGGTACAACATTCGTTGAAAATGCCATTATTAAAGCGCGTCATGCGGCACAAGTAACAGGCCTCCCTGCTATTGCTGACGACTCAGGTTTAGTCGTCGACGCCCTTGGCGGTGCACCCGGTATCTATTCAGCCCGCTATGCTGGCGCTGATGCAACTGATGACACCAATATTGACAAGCTATTAGCTGCCCTAGATGGCGAAACCCAGCGTAAAGCGCATTTCTTCTGTACATTAGTGTTTATGCGCCATGCTGACGACCCAGTACCATTAGTTAGCCAAGGTAAATGGCAAGGCGAAATTTTAACTGCTCGCTCTGGTAACGACGGTTTTGGTTACGACCCGGTATTTCACGTGCCAACTCATGGCTGCACTGCGGCAGAATTGGAGAAAGCCGAAAAAAACCGTATTAGCCATCGCGGCAACGCCCTAGCGATTTTGCTTGATAATATGAGAGCGACTTTTGCGTAATCCACCGCTTAGCCTTTATATTCACATTCCTTGGTGTGTTCAAAAGTGTCCGTACTGTGATTTTAACTCTCACGGGCTTAAATCTGATTTACCCGAGAAAGAATATGTGGCGCACCTGCTGGACGATTTAGCCATTGATGCCAAACGCATTGGCGACCGCCCTGTCGAGACAATCTTTATAGGCGGTGGCACGCCCAGTTTGTTTTCAAGCGAAGCCATGGCTGACATCTTAAACGGCGTCAAACAGCGGGTTAACTTAAGCGACACTGCTGAAATAACCATGGAAGCCAACCCAGGCACCGTCGAGGCAGGTAAGTTTGCGGGCTTTTATCAGGCAGGCGTAAACCGAATATCGGTGGGCATTCAAAGCTTTCAGCCGAAGCATTTAAAAGTGCTAGGCCGTATTCACAATGAAAGCCAAGCTGAAAATGCGGTAAAACAAGCACACAGCGCGGGACTACCCACGTTTAATTTAGATCTCATGCATGGTCTACCTGAACAAAGCGTAGAGAATGCTATGGCAGATTTGAAGCAAGGCATTGAGCTCGATCCTTACCACTTGTCGTGGTACCAGCTTACCATCGAGCCAAACACGCCTTTCTATTCAAAACCACCAGAGCTACCTGACGACGACATTCTGTGGGAAATACAGGAAAAAGGCCACAGCCTCTTAGAGCGTGCAGGCTATCACCAGTACGAAATTTCAGGCTACGCCAAAGCCGGGCACCAATGCCGCCATAACCTGAATTACTGGCGTTTTGGCGATTACTTAGGTATTGGATGCGGTGCGCACGGGAAGATTACCGATGCCGCTAGCGGCACAATTCATCGTACCGTTAAAGTGAAGCATCCAAGAGGCTATATGGAAATGAGCCGCCCGTATTTAGATACGCAAACGCTGGTTAGTGCAGACGACCTACCGTTTGAGTTTTTTATGAATAGGTTTCGTTTAGTTGAGCCTTGCCCGATGAGTGATTTTAGTGACTTCACAGGTACTGAGTTAACGGATGACGTTAAACGCGCACTGTCTGATGCTCATCACCAAGGGCTGCTTTCTATTTCAGATAGTCACTGGCAGGTAACTGCTAAAGGACGTAGATATCTCAACTCTCTGCTGTCGTGCTTCGTATAATCTTGCCCTTTTGAATTAACCGAAAAGCTAGATCAAAAAAGCCTGCTCACGCAGGCTTTTCTGTCTTAATCAGTCTTTAACCAGGATTAGTACACGTATTACTTATTTCAGCTAGTTTTCACTCTTATCATGTCGCGTAATGATATTGTAAGGCTTGAATGCAGGCACACTTGCTCGCAGGTTTTCTTCAGCTATATCTAGGCGTTTGAGCTTTTCACAAAACCACTCGGCCTTTTTACGCAATGTCGTAGCTTTATCACCTACATCAAGGTGCTCGCCTACATTATTAAGCTGACGAGTAATTTCCGCTACTTTCTCTTGATTTACTTCGCCACTTCCGGTGTTAATGCCGCTGATTGCCGATAATATACCGCCTACTGAGGTAGAAATTGCTTCCTCAAGCTGCGCTTCAATTTCACTATCCACGAATTCATCAACGCTTTCCAGTGATCCAGGGCCGATAAAATAATGATTACTCGCATGCCTGAATTTATCTTTCACGCGGTTTTGAACACGCTTCATAGCAGCATTCAAACGCTCATAGCTGTCGTGATCACTGCCTACTAAGCCTAGGTAAACATGCTCAATGGTATCAATAGCTAAATCTACACCTTCAGTGGCCAAAATAATCATTTTTGGTACTACATAGTGTAACCCTGAAGAATACTCTTCTAGCCACTGCCGTTCTTGCTCATTCAAGGTTTGCCAACGCCCACCTACAAACAGCTGGTTTTGGTCATTAATCTGAACTACGGTGCGGGTTTTATCCATTACGCGAAGCTGTTCGTTATTAACGGCAATACCGTAAGCAAAATCGATATTACAGGTATATTCAGCCTGCGCCGATGTGCTAAGTCCAGCGAATAAACAAATTGTAAAAAGGGCAGCCTTAAGGCTCGATATCATTTTCATACCAACATTGTGGCTAGCTTACTGGGAAATAAAAAGCCATCATGAGTCTAACGTGCTAAAAATCAGGTTGAACATGTCGATATTATCAATCTACTCAAAACGCAGCTTGATAGTAGGGCCTGTAGACTTTTGTTATTCACCAATGGTCAACAGGCTCTAAACAAGAGTGTCGATTTTCTTTAAAATTGACGTTCAAACCAAAAAACAAAGCACGCATTATAGAGCGTGCTTTGTTGATAAAAAGTCTAAGGGTCAGATACTAGACGAAAGACTAATACGAAGCGGTGTAGATCTTTATCTACACCTATTCGTTGGTGTAGGTGCGCACCAGTCGTACGTAAATGAAACGGTCTTTCTCTTTAATCGAATGGCTCGCGTTAAAGAATGCAACAACCCAGGCTCTGTCTGGATCATCTGCTGAAGGGGTAGAAGTCCAAAAATCATCTGGCGGCGTTGCAGGAAAAAGCGAGCTATTAATCGCCGGGCGTACGCAGTCGCGTTCCGTTAAGGTGGCCAACTCTTTAACGTTGGGCAAGCGCCATCCTAGCAGGTCTTCGTTGCTTGCCTGCTGCGCAAGTTGTAGCGCCTGCTGCCACGTATACTTCACCGCTTCACCACTGCAAGTTGAGCCGTCCCAAGTTTGCCCTTCGGAACATCGTCTCCATACTAAATCTGTGGTGGTATCCAACAAAGTACTGGTAGTCACTGCTTCAAAATTATCGTTGGGCGTGGTTTCTAGTCCATCAGACAAGCACTCTTGAGCGAAAGCTGAAAGCGATGCACTAGCAAGCAACGTCGAGGCCGCAACCATTTTGAGTGTAGTTAGCACTGCGCTTTTCAGTACGCGTTGAGCGGATTTATTAACTTTATTGCTCATGACTATCTCCCTGCTCTTACAAGACGAACACGCGCCGCTGATGACTTATTAAGAAAGTTATCGACACCTGAATCGAAATCCAATGCCCATGCATTTTGTGCATCATCACTGTTTACCCCATCAGCACTTGGCACTGAGGTCCAATACCATAGGGGCTCGGTAGAGACTGCACCGGTGTTAGGGAAGTAATCTTCATCAATGGCCACGTCGTCGGCAATGCCTAAATGCATTAACGAAAAGAGTTCATGGTGAGTAGGTAGCCGCCAGTCGTAAAAACCACACAGCCCTTGTGCGTTAACCGCCTGTACATATGCAGAGGTATTACAGCTGGTTAATAAGCACGTTGCATTCGCGCCTGTCTGGTCGCCCTCAAAACCGCCATTTACCTCTTCGCTGTACCAAGAATAGGTGTAGTCTTTATCTTGAAATGCCCCATCGTCAGTTTTAACTTCCCACACCAATCCGGTGACATTGTCTCTAACGCACGACCACGTATCTGCGCTGGCGTCTTGTTCGTCGCCATTGGCATTTAAACGGGTAAAGTCGAAGCCGGCTTTACCACGCCCAGCTTTTTCAATTAAGCCATTCTGTTCAATAATATCAGCTCCGCGTTGTCCGTCTTGGCCAGGAAAATCATTTTGCTGCGCCTCTGTTAACGCATTATTGGTGGCTTGCTGCAAAAATCCCGTGTCATTCAATAGCGGCGTCGGCATGGGGCGTATTCTAACGTTAATGGTGTCTTTGACGTGCTCCAATAGATTCACACACCCAGTTAAGAGATAATTATCTCAACTGGAGTGTATATGAAAACCCGAAAAAGCTACTCGAAAGAATTCAAAC
>NZ_JAKRFA010000069.1:0-10080 GCF_022348305.1 Alteromonas sp. MmMcT2-2 | reverse complement strand
GATTTTTGGCGATTGATCTGATCACCAAACGTCATGAATGTTCCTATCTTTTTTATCTCGCTGATATCGTTATATTATTTGTGGGGATACCTCAGACTCAAACTGGAGTTTAGGAGCGGCCGATGCAGAAAATGGAGTAACTAATAAGCAAGATATTCGAGACTCCAGATATAAATATTTTAATTCTAATGAACTGATTAAAAATATGCTGAGCAGAGCAAAATTTGGAAGCTTTCATGAAAGCCCATATTTTGTATTTTGGGAAACAGAAGATATCGCAATTTTGGCTTTTAACTCATCTGCAAATGACAATGATGAGGTAGCTATTCACCATGGCGAAGTGACGTCTCAACTAGTTCAAAGTGTTAGGGTTGAATTAGACCAAGTCGTAGATTTGCACGAAAAGAAACTTAAGGTAGTACTTTTTCATCATCATCCATTGAACTACGAAGAAAAGACTTACGTTCAAACAGATCATAGCATTATGAGTAATGCTGAGGCGTTACTCGATCTAGCCAGCGAATACTGTTTTGACTTTGTGATACATGGGCATAAACATATTCCAAGATATAACCATTTTGTCAAAAATGGTCTTCACCCACTTAATATACTCTGTTCAGGAAGTTTCGTTGCTCGACTTGATGACCGTTGGTTTGATGATGTTGGAAATTCTTTTCATATAATTGAAATTAATCAGCATTGTTTGACACATCGCATTCCACAGGGACGTATTTGGAGCTGGAGTCATTTTGTTCAACACGGATGGATTGAGAACAATCAGGCTAGAGATTCAATTCCTTTTGAATCTAAATTTGGCAGTGGATACAGTCGAACGGTGTTAGAAACTAAGCTGGAAAAGCTTATTAAACAGGAATTCACGAAGAGCTCTTACGTAAAGTGGTCTGACTTAGAAGAGAGAGATAGCGAACTGAGCTTTTGTTCCTCGCAAATCTTGACATTAATATTGCAACGCTTAAAGAGTAAGATTGGCTTTTCTATCTACTCCGATCCAGAAATAATTTTACTCAAGGATTAAGGCTTAGATATGGACAAGAACGTATTTGAATCTTCTAACGCAAGAGATATGACGACAAAGCAACTTGCTTCTGAATTCATATGGACTAATACATTTGAGCGACTTTTCTCTAAAAGAAATCATATTATTCTGGGAGCCAGAGGTACTGGAAAAACTGCTTTTGCCAAAATGCTAGCGTTCGATGGGTTATCTCAATACACGGATGAAAGAGCCAAGAAAATAATTCGTAATAAGCAGTTTATTGCTACTTTTGTCCCTTTCAAACCTGAATTCTTAGCAAAGCTTAAAACTATCCAAATTGATAGTCAGTTAGAAGATTTTTTCTTTATTTGGGGAGTCAATTTATCTAGTAGTAGTCGTTTTTTAAATGTTGCAAAGCATTGTGTTCGTGCTTACTCCAAAAATTCAATTGAAAGCGCACAGCATGAAAAAAATATTTCAATAAGCCTAGGGCAACATTGGCTGGGCGAAAAGCATACTACTTTTAATAGTATAGATAAATCATTATCGTTGTTGGAATTTGACAAAAACTATAGCTTCAATAAAGCTGCTTTAGGTTTTAATTTAACACACGACGATTTTAAGGTAGGTGAAAAATTTCATACTGATTTATTTTCCCCTTTAAAATTGGGCATTGATACTCTGAAACGTGAGCTAGATATTTCAGACGAAACTACGTGGGCAATATGTTTAGATGAAGCCGAGGTATTAAACGAGAATCAATGGAAAATCGTTAATACCCAGTTACGGACTTATACCGAAGTGGTTTTCAAAATAACGACAATGCCTTATAAGCATAAGACCTTGAAAACTAATCTTGATGAAAATTTGAACCCAAAGCATGATTTTGATTATTTGTATTTAGATCGTTTGGGGACAATTGATAAGGCTCAAAAGGATGCTGATAGAATAATTTTGGATTTTGCTGAAAAATTATTTTTAAAAAAAGTCAGTGGCTCTAATTTATATAATTCAGGTATTACGTTGAAAATGTTATTAGGTAATTCTGACCTTACTGATAACTCAGCAACAATTGTCCCGAACGATAAATTAATGACGTTAATAGAACGCTATTGCAATGAAGCTACCGTAACTAGAGCTAAAAGGCTTTACGGTAGAAATCCGAAAGGGAAAAGTTTCAGTGATGAAATTGAGCGAAAGCTCAGACCATTTTTAATAATTAAAGATTATATTGAATCAACTACAGGTCAAGGATACGCAGCTCCAAAAATATTTTCTGGATACGATGTGGCAGTGAAATGTTGTGATGGGAATCCTAGAAAGCTAATCAATCTATTTAACAGGTTCATTACTTCATTAAATCCTGGAATAGGTTTTAGTCCGATTGAAAAAGGAAAACAAGGGCGGATCATCAAAAGTTTCTCTATTTCCGAAATCCCCCTGTGTTAGGATAGTTGTCGCCTCAGTTTTTCATAAAAATATAACAGGGAGCGGTAAGTTAGATATTAGTGAAGCATTATCCTGAAGATCATAAGAAAGCCATCATTAGAAAGCTGGTTGAAAGTGGCTTATCATTACGCCAATTCGCAAAGCTAGAGAGTATCAACTTATCTACTTTGTATTCATGGCGAGATAAGTATTTACAAGCAGGTTCTAGTTTGGCAGATAGCAATAGTTCAGATGGTTGGTCACCAGAGCAAAAGTTCTCAATTGTTTTAGAAACAGCAGCATTGAGCGAAATTGAGTTAAGTGAGTATTGCCGTGAAAAAGGGCTTTACCCTGAGCAAGTTAAAGAATGGAAGCGAAGCTGCATTGCAGGCAATCAAACTAAAGCCCAGCAACGTAAGCAATTAACCCAAGAGCGAAAGGATGATCGTAAGCGGATTAAAGAGTTAGAAAGAGAGTTAAAGCGCAAAGATGCTGCGCTTGCTGAAACGGCAGCGTTGTTGGTGCTCAGAAAAAAGTTAAATGCCTACTGGGGGGAAGACGAGGACAATTAACCTCACTCACAGATAGGCAGCATTACGCATCTCTGATTGATGAAGCAGTCGGCTCAGGTGCTAGAAAAGAGAAAGCCTGTGAAGAAGTTGGTATGTCTGTACGCACATTACAACGCTGGCAGGAAAGCGGTGAAATCAGTGGTGACAAAAGACCTACAGCTGATAGGCCAGAACCGAGTAACAAGCTCACTGAGGAAGAGCAGCAAGCGATATTAGCTACCTGTAACCAAGAAGAATACGCCAATTTAGGGCCAAGTCAGATAGTGCCAATGCTGGCAGATAACGGGCAATATCTCGCGTCTGAATCGAGCTTTTATCGTGTGTTGAAAGCCAATGACCAGCTAACCCATCGAGGTAAAGCAAAACCTAAAGGTAGCCGAGCTAAACCTAAGGGGTACACAGCGACAGCGCCAAACCAAGTGTGGACTTGGGATATTAGTTACTGCCCGTCAACGGTCATTGGTCGGTTCTTCTACCTCTACATGATAATCGACATCTTCAGCCGTAAGGTTGTCGGGTGGGAAGTTCATGACAGTGAATCAGGTGAACATGCTGCCCAGTTGCTTGAGCGCACGCTCTGGTCTGAGAAATGCGTTAAAAAAGACGTGGTATTGCATTCAGATAACGGTAGCCCGATGAAGTGCCTAACGATGCAAGCCAAAATGCTTGATATGGGTGTCATTGGCTCTCGTAGCCGCCCCGGTGTCAGCAATGATAATCCGTACTCAGAATCATTGTTCCGCACGGTCAAATACAGTCACCGCTGGCCAAGCGAAGGCTTTAAAAGCCTTGAAGATGCAAGAGCTTGGATGAAAGGCTTCGCTCAATGGTACAACACTGAGCACAGGCATAGTCGCATCAAATTCGTGACACCAGCGCAACGCCATAATGGTGAAGATAAAGCGATATTGGCAAAACGCCATGAGCTATATACCAAAGCGCAAAAAAAGAACCCTAACCGCTGGTCAAAGGGTATTAGAAACTGGGAGGAAATCGGTGATGTGAAATTAAACCCAGAGAACAAAAAAGAAGCTGCTTAACAGCTCAGGCGACAACTACCTTGAAAAACGCCGAAATTGACTCAATTCGAGCAGAAGAGAATGGACTAAAGGCCGCGAATTTTCTAACTCAAGTCGGCAACTATTTTAAAGGCGCGCTTCACAACGAAAAAATAGGAACTGAGATTAACTTGACTTTTGATTTTGACCTTGATGATAAAAGTATGTGGGAATCCGTAAGAATTGCTGTTGATCTAGGTTTGTTAGTTCCACACATAACGACAGCCGACGGTGATGATAATATGCCTGTAATGTCGGGACGGTTTCACTTTTCTGGAAGCATTTGCCCTCAATTCTTCCTGCCCCCAAGACGCGGGGGCGTATTGAAGCTCAGTACAATATTGAGACGAATATCTAGCAGTTCTATTAGAAATGTAGATAGTTCTGGTTCCAACCAATTGGAAATGTTTAATGAGTAAGTTTGATGTTTTAGATATATCTAGAAAAGACATGCTTAGTAAAGAATATGATCTGGGTATCTTTTGTTGTGGATATGAACCCCGTTGTACGTTTCTTTCGGAAATATTAGATCGAAAAAGGTTAAGGAAATCGATTGTCTTTAGTTACAAGGAGCTTTCTGAACTCCCACATAGAAAGTCTATAGATAGTTTTTTTATCAATTGTTATACAGAAAGTGATATTTTTAATACATCAACTATGGACGTGCGAGGTCAGTTCCAGAAGCTTAATTCTTGGTTTAATGACGATAATATGGAAATCAAAGATGAGTTGAATATATTGATCGATTATTCATCGATGACTAAATCGCTGCTTTCTGTATGTGTATTTTTTTTTATAAGGTTCATTCAGAGAATAAAAAAGATATCGGTTAATATAGATTTTTCTTATTCAATCGGTGAGTATCCAGAGATAAAGCAACATTCTAATTTTTCCCCTCCTTTAGTTCTTCAGGGCTGTGAAGGCGCGCCGCTTACATACACCAAAAAGGCAGGTATATTTCTACTTGGTTTTGACTCTGTCGGGCCTCAGGTTGTTTTTAACACAGTGAATCCGGATGAGAGCTATGGGGTTTTTGCTTCTCCAAGTGCTAAAGAAGGGTATGCAGAAGCTGTACTAGCGTACAATTCTGAGTTTATCGACTCCCAATTAGGAGGTAAAAGGAAGGTTCTGGGTTTACCGTTGACTAACGTTACAATCTGTTTTGATTATTTAAATCAGATAATTTCACCACTTAAAAGCGAATGTAATATTTCGATAGGATTATTTGGTCCGAAGCCTCATATTTTAGCTTCCATATTGACTGCAAATTTCCATAATAATGTTACATGTCTGCATTGTAAGGCTATAGATTCAAAACCTCGATTGGTTCAAGGGATCGGTGAATTAGTTTTGACTCGATTGAGCTTCGCTTAGTAGTTACCTTTTAAATGATACCTTCTGACTTATCGTTTAAACTATGATTGGAAAAGCATCTCGACATGATTACCTCCTTTGGTTTGTCAGCTTTCCCAATGTGTTTACACTTTTATGTTTTGTAGCTACTCGGATACCGATATCGAGAAGACATCTAATTCCAGCCAGTAATGCAAGAAGTTACCTTCCCATATTTGGTACATATCGGTTGCCTGCTCAATTGGAAACACACCGAACAGGTTTTGAAAAACACCTGCATCGAAATCAAAGTCGAGGTCTTTTGCTAGCTCTGCATAGGGGCCGTTTCCTATATGGGCAAAATCGGTGACATAGCAAAAGTGCCATGCGTTGTTGCGTTTCTCCAAACGAATCTCTACAGGGTGAAAACCACCATTTTCAGCTGAATAATTTGGGTCTCTGAAGTTAATTGTCACGCTTGGCTGTGACACGCGATGCTGCACTAGTAAATCGACCAGTGCTTTTGCAAATCGCTTTGAGACAGGCAAAGCGAGTCCCTCATAGTGAATATGCATGATAAAAACTCTTCTAATTGAAATCTATGAATGTGAGCGCTGCCTAGCGCGTCTGTACGACGCTTTCAAGCAACTAAGTAAAGTCAATGACTAGCAATTTGCAATGTCTTCTACGTCGCTTTCAGTAGCGTTATTCGTTATGCTTCTGAAACGCTAGTGCTGCGTGAGTCCGACTAACTTTTGTTATGTAGACAGCACTCGATTCTTGGTTCGCTATCGTTGTTCGCGCAATCAAGCGCTAAGGACGATAACTGATGAGTAGAGCAGGGGACTAACTACGATTTTGCTAACTTTGCGTTGGCCGGAGTTTTCCCCTTGGTTTCAGTCTTTGGCTGCGATATTAAGAACTCATCAAGCTCTCCTTTTTCTACCGCGCTTATCAAGATGTCGATGACCTCGGGGAGCTTTTCTTTATCGCCAACATCTATGGCTGGTTTTCCCTTTTGTAACTCTATCGCTCTTATGCCCACTTTTACTTCAAGGAAATAATGGTTATCGGTGTTGTAGTACCAAGGACGAACAGTAGCCTGCCAACGCTTTTTAATCCGCTCTTCTGTTTCTGGATCTTTGACTGTTTTTTCTTTGTATGCCACGAATGGTGTGCCTTCAAGCATACAAGTGGCGAGCTTTTTTTGCTGTTCGAGTCGGTTGATTAGCTTCATGCGCTTGTTCAATACCGGTGGCTTTTGCTTAATTTCAGGACGAGCGATAACCTTGAGCGAACTCAATACAGATGTAGTCATAATGTTTACCTTTGAATGTTAAGGGCGGATAAAGCCCATTGAGGTGCGTTTCTGCTTACGCAGGTTTTCGTCTGCCAACAGGTTGATGGCAAAGTCACGAATTTGAATTTTGGGTTGAAACTTCTTTCGACGAGCCAATAGAGCGAAATCACCGGGTGTAAGGTTGCGCAGTGAAGATAGCTTTTGTGTCTCAGCTTCCTTGAGCGTTCTAACTTTAGTGAGTTTTTTGTACAACTCTACTACTTGAGTAGATGTAAGGTATTGGCAGTCTAGTTTGAAATCGAACCGACGTAACACGGCTTTATCAAGCTTGTCGGAAAAGTTAGTAGCAGCGAATAAAGGCTGTGTGAAACACTCTATTTGCGTTAAGAACTCATTAACAAGCTGATGTTCGTGATGAGCGGTGAGCGCTTCGCGTGAGCTTAGTAAGCTATCCACTTCATCAAGCAAGATGACTTGCTCTTCATCATGAGCGCGTTGAAATAGTTCAGCCACCTTTTGCTCACTTTCTCCCACCCATTTACTTAAAATATCAGAGCATTTAACACGTAGCAGTTTCCTACCATGTAGCTCTGTCAAATAGTGCGCGAAAGCAGTTTTGCCTGTTCCTGGAGGACCTGAAATTAATGTTCTCGCTGGCTGGTTGTGCTTAAGTGCAAACGCTATTTCGTTGAGATACTCCTTTGACTGCTTAATATTTAAGTAGCTCGTATCGAAAGGTAGCTCACTTTTGTACTCAAGTTTATTTTGCCATTGCTCCGTCGCTCTAAGTGACGCTTCGACAACTTGACCGATTACAGCTTCTGCGCGAGCACGTTTAGCGCTTACAGCGTGAGCGACATGTGTTGCGTTAGCAACAATTGCTGGCGTAATGTTCTCTGTTTGACTAATCATTTTTCGTGCAGATGAAGAAACACTTAAGCCGTGATAGTAAGGCCGCGTTATCTGTTCGATTTCTTCTGGTCTCAACGTAGGAACATCTAATACGAGCTTGAATCGCCTGATAAAGCTTGGCTCAAGATATTGGATATGATTTGTAATCCAAATACAGGGAATTTCGTTTTGCTCAATGAATCGCTGTAGATGTTCTTTACTGTATTGGCTGTCAGCACAATCGAATAAACTCTCGCATTCATCTACCAGCAACATAGCGTCTGTCTTATGCGTCAGCAATGATTGAAGTAACGCTAAATAACGAAGC
Organism: Alteromonas sp. MmMcT2-2; assembly: GCF_022348305.1. Taxonomy (NCBI): domain Bacteria; kingdom Pseudomonadati; phylum Pseudomonadota; class Gammaproteobacteria; order Alteromonadales; family Alteromonadaceae; genus Alteromonas; species Alteromonas sp. MmMcT2-2. The sequence continues at coordinate 2,174 of NZ_JAKRFA010000069.1, read as the reverse complement.
CTTTCTTTGTTGGGAAAGCGGCTATTGAACTCATCTTCAGAGAAATTGCTAGCAAGTGCAGTAGAGCGAATTTCGTAAAGTGTTCTATCGCAGTATTTGGCAAGTGTCCTCGATAACTCTGTTTTACCTGTTCCTGAAGCTCCATAGAGCAAAATGCTTGCTCCAGACTGTCTAGACTTACTAGCAGCAGTGAGATATTGCGACAAAAGCGCAGTATTCACGTGAGGAAAATCATCTAACGTGAAGCTTGCATCGGGCGAAGGATGCAGCAACGGTGCTATAAGTGTTTCCCTTGAGGTAATTGTTTCACTTAACAACGTTCGAACAAGTGCTTTTGGCATTGCACCATACTCGAAGGACAAAAAGTCTGTATCAGGCAGAAAACCATAATGATTTAGCTGTGCAGTTGCGTGAGAAAATAGTTCGTCACTGATGCCTGAAATGTCTTTGAGGATTTCGTTTAACGAAAGGTGGCTTGTTTGCATGTGCACCTCCGAGGAAAGCGCTCTAATCCACTTGTTAACCTGCGAGAGTAAGGCGAACTGAATCAGTAACTCGGTTTGCTTAGGCAAGTCCATCACGGTTCTGATATAGCGACAATTTGCTAAAAAGGTTTTCGTTACCTGAGGCTGAGTATCAGTAATAGTGAGGCAAGCTTTGTAATTGACGTTTTTGCTTCTACCTATGAAAAACGATTGTGTAGCTACCTTGCTACCACGCAAATTACTGGCAAGACTTTTACTGAGTATATCGGTATCGATTGAAGGCAGATAGTTGAGTAATCGCTTGCCCCATTCACATGCAAGGTAATTAAGCTCACTCGACTTATTGAGTACTTTATAAGACATGCTAGCGCCCCATTATTGATAGGAAAGTAGAGATGCAGCTTCTTGCATCACTTTTTCATTTCGCTTGTCGTACATGATGGTTGTACTGATATCCTCATGTCCTGCCATTTGGCGCACAGTGTTTATATCTACATTTTGTTCAAGTAATCGCGTGATAAACGTTCGTCGAAGGTCATGCGGCGAGACTCCTTCTACGCCAATTGATGCTAGCGACTTTTTAGTGAGTGAATAGATAGAGCACGATGACAACGCGGTGTTGTGTTTAATACTTCCACCTTTTGCGACACGAACAAACAAGTGGCCGTTGCTTTTACTTCGAAGTGCTAGCCATTGATTCAGCGCAAGTTGCGTCCATGCTGGCAGATGAACAGTTCGGCTCTTGTTACCTTTTCCTTTTTTGACGATCAGAGCAGTACCTTCGATAAAGTCTTCTACCAAGAGTGCTACTAGTTCACTTCGTCGTAACCCTGTGCCTAAAAGTGTTGAGATTAACGCGTAGTTTCGAATACCAAGAACAGATGTATCGCGTTGTAACTTTATCAGTAGTTTTCTGACCTGCTCAGTTGAGAGAGGCTTTCCATTATGTTTGCCGTGATTCACTTTGCTAATAGCCCGAAGTTGAATCGACTGCATTTCTGGAACGAGCTCAGACAGTACAGCTATTTTTACGATACTTCTGATTGCTATCATTGCTCTGTTGATAGATCTAGCTGACCATCCCTGAGTAATAAGTTTCGTTTTAATATAGGTCGCTTGTTGAAAGTCGATATGATGATATTTATCTGTTCGCTCTTCATCAGTCCAACCCATCATGTCTGCGATGCTATTTAGTTGTGAAGCAATAGAGCGCTGACTATTAGGCGCAAGTCGACCTAAATACAGCGCGTAGGGGCAAGCTGCATTCATAAGATGCTCCGAAGTTGTAGTTAAAAGTATTGAATTTGAATGGAAGTGCTTAGAAAGCGAAAAAGATAATATCAGGCGATATTAGTGATTTATATGGCTGTTTTGTCCCGGCAAAATAATAATTATTATTTCGCTATATCGGGTATATTCGGCATGAAAGTAGTGGTTTTTTAGTTAAAGTACCTTTGACGAAGCAATACGAGAAGTCTTAAAATCCTTCGAGGTAAAGGCTCAACTAGGTAAATTATGGAACCCTTTTGTAGAACTTTTTTAAAAGGCTCTGCTGTGTATTTGACGGTAGTCTCGAGTTTGTGGGTAAGAGGAGCCTGTAACAGATTCTGTGTAACTGCCATTAGTTAATGTGCTTTTCGAGTCGTTCCTCGAACTCGATAATAAAACGACTCATCGCCTGACGCCAGT
>NZ_JAKRFA010000068.1:0-10091 GCF_022348305.1 Alteromonas sp. MmMcT2-2 | reverse complement strand
TAGGCTCCAAGCTGAAAGTAAACCACCTCCGCAGCCATTTATTGGTGTGGTCTACAGAGGATTATGTCTTTTTAGAGGGGAAAATCCCTAGAACCCCATTATGTGAAAAACATTATGGCATATTGTTAATTATGAATAGTTTATTGTATTTAAAAGAAGGTGCATTTGCTGAGCGACTCACCGATAAGGCGATCACCAGAGTCATCGCTCAGGAAAGTAAAGATGATGAACTTAAGTTTTTTGTTTTTGCAATTAACGCTGATACTAAAACAGCATACGTTATGCGTCACGGGCGTACTAATGAACTGCGGACATGGCGCTTGGATAATTTGGCGAAATTTCTAAAGCTTCATTCTGTTGAGAATTTTGAAGTCCAATACGTCAGATAAGAAATTTAGTGAGTCCATAATGGAATGCATTTTTAAAGCGAGGGAACATCTGGAAAGAATTTGGCCGTTAACAGAGTTATGCTCTGCGCCGCCGACAACTCGAACAATACTTGTTTCTTCGATGTTGTTTGTTAGTTTGAATCACTGCGATGCCATTCAGATGCTTGCACAAAAACGCAATTTCGCATCCGCTTACGCCTTACTACGCCCATTATTTGAAACGACGTTTCGTGCAATGTGGCTACACAGATGCGCGACAGATGCACAAATCGATAAATCTATTCAAAAAGATGAGTGGAAAAGTGCATGGACTTTGATCCAGGAAGTCGAGTCCAGTATCCGTCAACCTCCTCTTCTTTCCCGAATGTGGGAAGACATGCGCCCATTCATGCACAGTTTTACCCATGGAGGCATCCAAAACGCAGGGAGACAGGTTGGCCAGGGCAACATAATTACGCCTAACTTGAGTGATGAAGAAGTACGCCATTTGATGCAAAAGGTTGGTGTTTTCTCTTGGGTGATTTTAAAAGAGCTTATTGACTTAACTGACAGTGAAAACCTTGTTAGAGATTTTGAACAGATCGGTACGTCACTTAATGAATGGGCATTTGCTATAGCTAGGGAATGAGTTAGATGATTGGTCTGATTGCAGACACAAAAAAGCCCGTTTGGACGACGGGCTGATTTGTTTGCGTATTGGAGTACGCATACCTTTAGACAACTTAAATATAGAACATCTATAAGATAATATCAAATCCCCTCTTATCAAATTCATAATGCATGTATATAATAACAGTGCTCTGAAGGCGTACTTTGATGTGAGTTATTAGGCATATTAAACCTCTTTTTTTACCTAATTTATCTCGGGCCGTTGCTTGGACAACAATGGCTGCTTCCTAAACTTACTGGGAGTACGCATACCTTTAGACGGTAAGTACCGGTCTGACGAGATAACTGTGAAGGAAGCAGATGACTGGCCATACTCCCTCCCACCAAAGGAGGACGTTCGAATGGTTGAAATAGTTATTTTAATATTAACTGTTATCGCTCTACTGTTATCGATTGCAGTATCAGTGAAGCAACTTAGCTCGAAAGATTAATTGAGGGCTAGAACGGAACTAAAGGGGGCTTTATGCCCCCTTTTAATAACAATGTCTTTTTGCTAGTTTAGCAATTTCACAGCATTCGGCTGGATGTAGATATGGTCTTTTGTATCCCACACCCTGGTATCCACTTTCGCACAGCCTGTTTCTTTCTGATATTCTGCGCGATTGCGAACCCAACCGAGCAATCGTGATATTGTTATGTTGAATCGTGCCATGGCTTCAGTATTCATTTTTATGTGGCGGTTACCGTTCCCGTAATACCTAATTTGTACCAAGTCCAATTCCTTGCCATCAGGACCAGTGCCCCGAATGGCTAATTTATCCCCTGCGGTCATTTTTGAAATGTCTTCAGTTAAGAACAAGTTGCCATAGCCAAGCAATTTCATGACCACAAGTAAATCATTGGTAAAGTCCCGGGCGCTTTCATTCAGTCCACGCTGCCAGTCATAAGTACCAAAGTTCCCCCATGAGCTATAAATAAAACGGTAATCAAGCGTAATCTTACATTGTTTATAGTCATCGGTATTGTTGTGCCGCCACCGATCGTTATACATCCGTTCATTCGAACTGTAATAACGCTTTATTGAACTTTCACAGCTCAGGTCACGAAAGACAGAAATCAGACTATCTTCGACCAGGTTGTTCGCATAATTTATCGAGAAATCAACAATGTAAAGCGCGTTCTTCAACGTAAAATCAAGCGCATTGCTACTTAACGTCGTTAAAAGCTGGTTTTTGAATTTTGTAGTAAGCCGGCTGGAGATTGGGGTTAAATGCGTAAATAGTAAGTCCCAGTAAATATTTCTCATACCAAAAAGCTTATTCTTTACAGACTCTCGGATAGCGTCATATTTTACGCCTAATTCAGCCAATAACGATGAGTCGATCTTGCTGATAGCTTTGTACTGCTCGAGTATTTGCTGCATGTCTTGTTCGTAGTGATCGAGTAATGCGGCAAGAACCCCCTCAGATTTTACCAGTTCATAGCTTCGTGTGCCTTGTTTGGCCATTTCAGCCCGGATCCGCTCCTTCTCCACAAATTCATTGAATTTATCGGTGGTTTCTGAGTGTGTTTTAACCAAGCCTAGTTCACCCTCGATGAACAGCTGGAAACTGCAATTCCCGCTGACGCCGAGCTTTGGCTTGTAGCCTTCGCGGATTAATTTTTTCTTCTCTATGCGAGCTTGATCCAGTTCTCCAAAATAAAAACACACCAGGTCAACAGGTGCTCTCGCGGCTCTATCTGCACCGATAAAATCTGATTCTGCGATAATTTCTACATTAGTGATATCGCGCCGTTTGATGACATCTTTAATAGCCTTGTCCTTGCGCCAACGCCGCGGTAGTACAGCATAAAGGGCTTTAAAGTTAAGCTGACCCAAGATAGTTTGGATCCAAGCAGAGAATTCCGAGAATGGGGGATTAGTAAAGCCAAAATCGGTGCTTTTTGAAATAAAATTCGTTTCCCAGAAATCGGTACCTATCAAGACTATTTCTTTTGACGCATATTGTTTTATCTGTGTCGTCGCTTTTTCGATGGCAAACCGTTTAACCACTTTTCGTGAATCAATCTCTGCAATAGTGCTGGCTAGTGCAGATAGACAACGACCGTCGCCGGCGCCGATGTCGAGGATTCTTATTGGATCGTCGTATCGATTGGTAACTTCATACGTAGCAAATAACTGTCGTATATGCCCGGAGACCGCTTTTAATTGCTCTTCGGTGGTGGGATAAAATTCATAGTCTTCCCCAGCGTCTTTAAGTTCTTTGACTAACTGTAAAGTGGACTTTGTCGGCACGTCATTAGCCGGTGCATCATTAAAAAGCTCTGCTTGCATTCCCATTGAAGTTATCCTCGGTGGTTGATGCTGATAGTTTCATCCATGACGCAAACCTGGCAACAAATTGGGATTTTTGGTTGGACCGATGGTATTTTCCCCCTCTATTTGCCAACCCCCCAATATTGCTGATTTAACCTATGAGAAATCATCCAAGTAGGAATTCATATGGAACGCCGGAATCAGCCATCTTTCGACATGACAGCCATGCTGCAATTTGCAATCTGTCTTGCTGCGCTTATTGGGTTTGGTTGCTATATCATGTTGGCTGAAGAACCAGTCAAACAGTTGCTTTCACTTGAACTTGGACCACTGCTGATCGCGCTGGCGATGGCTTCTTTAATTGGCTTAATAAATTCAATTTACTTGATGGGGCGGGTTGCCAGATGAAAACCCAAACAATGATGAGTGCAAGTGAAGTTCGTGTGGACTGCCCGTATTGCCACTCCCAACAAGACGGATTCATCGGCGACCCTAGAAACGAAACCGTCGACTGTGAAGACTGCGGAAAAACGTTTCATATACCCCCGGACGCTGACATTGAGTTGAGGTAGCTCATTCAGGAACCAAATATACGTTCGCGCCAAAAAGCAATGCAACGGGGGATTGGGGCAACTCATGCACTTTAATCCCAACATTTCGTTCAAAGAAGACATCCCTTACGAAAGGCTGATAAGTTACCGTGTAAACGCGCTTAAGCTTGCTGAGGTCTAAGGAGCCGTTAAATGCTCCTAAAACATTACCCCTGACATAGGCATGTACGCATCGTTTTCGCTCTCTGAGTGTTCGTCTACGCCCTGCAAGTGACACGACAAAAGAAGGGTTTGAAACTACGAAGATATTTGCATAACCAGATACTTTGCCCCGGTTTGCCCCTTTTCGCTGTTTGCATGAATAAAAGCCTGGGGAATTCAGGTTGCGGTAGAAATCGGCCTGTTCACCTATTCGTGTGACTCTCTCAACGCATTGGCCATTAGCCTTTATAAGCGATGTCATAGTGCCATTTTCCATTAATGAGTGACCGTTAATTGCTGTCAACCACGATTGAGTAGATTCAGGCATCATCGAGTCTTGCGCAAAATCAAACATAGTGAAGTTCCTTAAATACAAACACCGTATTCCAATAGAAGAAACGGGCCACAAAGTGGCCTCAGAAAGGCATGGCAATAGTTTGGTTGTCACCATTCACACTCGTCACCGGGATCAATGTTTGTTGTTTCGCCTTTTCTTGCATTGATTGCAGCTTGGCATCTTCAATTTCACATTTCCTCGCTCTGAGCTTATTCACCCAACGTTGCACCGCTAACTCGTCAGCTTTTATGCCCGTCTTTTCTTCTAAGGAAACTTTCACCACTTCTTTTTTGACAGTTTTGAAAGCCATGGTGTGCCCAGTCACCTTCTCAAGCGCTACCATTTGCGCGTAAGAGTCCGGGTAGCGCCTTGCGCCACACTGGAGGTCATTTATATTGCTCATAATGCAAAATTGACACGACACTCTATCGTTTCCCCCCTCTCGCCTTATTACCTGGCCGTTTTCGTAGGCCGTTTCATAGACGTGAAAGGGTACTTCGTTGTTCTGATAGATTGCTTCAAATGTCTCTTGTTTTGAGTAATGGAAAATGGGTAAAAAATCATAAACCACGCGCTTACCACTCTTGAGTGTTAACCGAGAGTTGATAAAAAGAGGGCTGCGCTTACTGCGGGGAACACTCTCAGCCGAACGCAGCCCAATACAGTTGTAGGCAATTCTGATTTTTCTTTCAGCACAAACCTTGCGTATAAGCTTATCGATAGGGCCGGTCTTCAGCGTAGAGGTACAATTCCGATACCTCGGTGAAGGCCACATCATTCTCTCCAAAACCATGTCTACAAAGTTCTTAGTCTCACATTCAACAATGTAGAGTGGAATTGACTTAGGCTTGAAGCGCTTAATATGTTCGATGATCCCCGGATGCTCAACCTCACCAAGGTGAGCATGCACATAGATAATTTGAGATGCTGGTACCAGAGATTGAATGAGTATAGCCATAGCACACGAATCAGAGCCGCCACTGGTGCTTACAAAGAATAAAGCCCCCTGTTTGGCATGGTGACGAACAATCGCTTCTCGCTCTTCAATTGATTCTGCAGCGAGTTTGTTTTCCCCATTAAAGTCAAAAAACGTTAATTGCTGGCAAGACATCGGCTCATCTCGATAGTGAAGATGTATTCACTATCAAGTGTTTTGGAATTGCGGCTACAAACCGGGCTCAGCGTGTGCGGAAAGGAAAGATTCTTTGCCGAATCCATCTTTGCCAAGAATTGATTAGACCCATCTATTTTTCATTGCCTAACGCCTTGAAGAGAAAAAATGAGTGCTAATGTGATCGTACATTATTGACAGGAGCCACAACACAATGAGCACCATAGATGAAGAAATGTTAATTCACGAACCAAGCACCTCTAACTGGTTGAGACAACAAATAGAAGCCTCGAAGAGCAGGGATCCCGTCGATGCGCTCACTGATGCTGAGTTGCTAGTAGAAATCCTTGCTCTAAGGCTGCGGCTCGTAGAAAAGCAATATAGCCAGTCACACCAAACGTCTTTCAAAGGCATTTAGTTCAAATGAAAAAGGTGAATTACTATGCACTGTCGCTGAAGATGTTTCTTTGGCTACTGTCTTTAGCATTAACACAATCGATATTTCCAATATCTGACTATTTACTAATAATCGTTGCCGTCATCGGCCTTGCTGTTTTAGAAGATAAAGCAGTCACTACATCGTTAAAGTAAGAAATATATGAAAACAGCGAAGGCCCGTTCATTTATTAAATATCCAGGTTCCAAATTGCTGATGATGGACCGATTATTAAAGCATGTACCGGCTAAAGGCAGTTTGCTAGTCGAAGCATTTTGTGGAGGATGTTCACTGTCATTGAATACAGACTATCAACATTATTGCCTGAACGATGCCAATGCGGATTTGGTGAGTCTTTATCGAATGGTTCAGCGCGATCATGTCTCTGTTATTAGAGAAGCTAGTCGGTTATTTACGCAATCAACTAACACGCACGATTTTTACTATCAAATACGAAATCATTTCAATGCCAGCTCCGATAGAGAAGAAAGGGCAATATTGTTACTTTACCTATCAAAGCATTGCTTTAATGGGCTACTCAGGTTCAATGCGAAAGGCGAGTTCAACACCCCTATGGGACGTTATAAAAATCCGTATTTCCCCATTGCTGAAATCACGTATTTCGCAGAAAAGTTTGCTAGTGCTGAATTTTACTCATTGGACTTTGTCGACTTTATCCAACAGGTCACAATGAAATTACCTCAGTATTCAGGAGTGAAGTCGTGCTATTTAGATCCACCGTACTTGCCGTTAGATGGGCAAGGACAAACTTTCACACAATATACAGCTGAAGGCTTTAAAACAGAAAGACATATGGAGATTGATAGACTCTCCAGCTCAATTAGGCCGCATTTTAGCCATGTGCTTGTGTCCAACCATTATTGCAAAACACTAAAGGCCACATACAAGAGCGCGAAACGTGTAATTCGTTTCAAAGTGAGCAGGACGATATCCTCTAAAGCCAGACGTCCTGCTTCTGAAGTGCTTTTATATTACTAAACTTTTAATCAACCTGTCCTTTGTAGTCCCATATTTCCACATCTTCAGGCCTTAATTCTTTTATGGCCCAGTGCCCTATAATTTTAAAAACGCCATTGCTGAATACCGCGTCCAGCCTTGCTGTAGGCGATTTGCTATACAGCACGACCTGGCAATTTTCTTCGGGTAAATCGTTCTCGTCTTTTGTCACAGTTGGATATTTATTGGACCCTAAGAATTTATTCTTATAAGGTTAATTAACGTGGGAAGTTAAGGGATGGTAACTGAAAATGTATAAAATAAAAGATGGATTTCTTCCACTTGATGAAACGTTGGCCATAAATCGAGCCGGTCGACGTAAGGCATTTAGAAATCCCAAAAACTCGATTCAAGATAAAACCAATTCATTTAGCACTTTAACCAAACGTCAATATGCTGGAGTGGAATTAGAGGTAACCCCTCCAGGGTCTCGAAGAACAGCATGGGTTGCAGCCGGCGTCAGTCCGGTAGAAACGGTTTTGGCAGTAATGACTGGCGTCAGTACTTTAGCAACTGTTGGGTCATACTTTTATGCTAGAAGCAGCGCTAAGATGAAAAAAGTACAAATCTGTACACATAAATTCCCAGCCTCACGGAGAATCTGTAGGCAGCCTATCGGTCTCTCTGAAATAAAAATTATTGAAGGGAAAGAATACCTGGCCAGCTATTGCTCAGCCGGCCATCAAAATTTGGTCAGAGTAATCGAGGCAATGGAATCTAAGAAAGCCAGTCATTCAAGCAAGTCTGTTGAGGAAAACATCTGAACCATCGTGGCTGGAGATAAGAATGCCAAAAATTGGCAGTGCATGTCCGAATTGTTCTGATGCCGGCGTGCTGTATTTAGATGAGCTATATGTGAGGTGCGATAATTGTGATTATGAGCGATTTTCGACCCAAGCTGAACTGGACAGTTATATTAATGACGACAAGTTTAAGTCTGATCCCAATCATGAGAGGCTACTTACTCTGATTGAAGAAGAACCCGTCATCAAGCGCAGAGACAGCCGCCCTCTGGGCATGAGAGACTTCACCATCAAACGTTAGTTGGACATCGAATTGATACACAATAATTCATTGATGGACGTGATAGGGATTTACCTTTCACGAAAGAAGAGATATCTGTCTGGAGTGCCAGACAAGCAACTTGCAGAACGTCAATGGCAATTACTAAACAACACGTTCGAGCTTGATAGCGTCAGTATGGTAGTACCTCGTAACGAGGATCTAAATCCGCATGCAAGATTGAGCCATGTGCTCGCGGAGATGTCACTTCGCCCAGGGGGAATAGGTTATTTCCAAGCTAAATACCCCCTAGATAAGGCTACAACGGCGATGTTGGCGCCAAGTGAAACGGTGAAATACAAAGCCCAGAAAATACATCGTTGTCTCAAGGAAAATTGTGATAACAAGTTGTTCCGGTTCGGTAGCTACCAATTCATGCATGAGCTTCACCAAGACGGCGGCATATTCTTTCAAAGTGCTTCAAACTATAAGCACTCTGATAACTGATCTGCTTTAATCAAACAGGACACTTTAATAATGGAATATAATCCAATTATTGAGGTGTTAAATGACAAAACGAACAAACAGAAGTTACACGGCTGAATTTAAACAAGAAGCTGTCAAATTGGTAACCGAGCAAGGCTACAGCGTACCAAAAGCAGCAGCGTCTTTAGGTATCACAGATAAGTTACTTTATCACTGGAAAGCTAAATTCGAGGCTGAGCAATCTGGAGCCAGTTTAAATGCGGATGAACGAGCAGAGCTGCTAAAACTACGTAAGGAAAATAAAGAGCTAAGGATGGAAAAAGAGATTTTAAAAAAGGCCAGCGCCCTCCTGCTAAAGGAAACCAAGTAACGTTTAAAACGATTAAGCAGTTATCTTCGGCATTTCCCGTAGTTAAGCTCTGTAAAGTGATGAAAGTAAGCCGTAGTGCTTATTACGCTTGGCTCAAACGGCCAGTCAAAATCATCACAGCAGAGCAACTGAACTTATATCGAATGGCAAAGCACTTCTTCGAGAAAAGCAGAAATAGCTTAGGTTATCGGGAGCTTAGAAAGAAGTTACGCAGAGAGGGCTTTAACGTCAGTGATTATGGCGTTCAGAAGTTAATGGCAACACTTGGCTTAGTTGTGACTCAACGAGTGGCATACAAGGTGACAACCAAACGCAAACACAGTGATGCTGTTGCTGATAACCTGTTGAACCAGAACTTTAACCCTGTTGCACCAAATCAGGTCTGGGCTGGTGATGTGACTTACTTAAGAACAGGTGAAGGCTGGATGTACTTAGCCATTGTTATGGACTTATATTCACGCCGCATCGTTGGTTGGCATATCGACAAACGAATGACGACTGACTTAGTAAGCAAAGCTATGATGAAGGCTTATAACTTGCGCCAACCGCCTAAAGGCTTAGTGTTTCACTCGGATAGAGGCTCACAATACACCAGTAAGCATTATCGTAAATTGCTAGCCAATTTCGGTATAAGAGCGAGCATGGGTGATGTTGGTGCTTGTTGGGATAATGCGGTAGTTGAAAGGTTCTTCGGCAGCTTAAAACATGATTGGCTATTGAAAATACCACAACCAACTCGTGAACATATGAGAAATGATGTAACTGCGTATATGCGCTATTACAACTTAGAGCGACTTCATACCGCTAATGGTGATCTGTCGCCAATAGAATATGAGCAAAGTTCCTTAAGAAAAGTGTCCTGATTTAGTTGCGCAGAACACGTTTGGTGCTACATTTAATGTGTACAATGACGGCTCATACCCAATGCTTAGTATTGGCTATAGATATTAGCTATTACATTAACCCAACCTTCTTTAAGCTAGAGCTCCTTTTCTTCACTTCTTCAACATAAAGCCAATTACATTTAGAAATTGGCTCAACCTATTGTTATTACAGCAGTTCTATTAAAATTGCGTGTTGGCCTATATAAATATCAAATTTAGTCACTATTTAGTTACTTGATAAATGTAATTTTTATTATACTTTTAAATTAGTTAAACGCATTTTGACGTGCTCCAATAGATTCACACAGCCAGTTAAGGGATAATTATCTCAACTGGAGTGTATATGAAAACGCGAAAAAGCTATTCAAAAGAATTCAAACT
>NZ_JAKRFA010000067.1:0-11567 GCF_022348305.1 Alteromonas sp. MmMcT2-2 | reverse complement strand
ATTTTTGATCGGATAACGCCGAAATAGGCGATCGGATTAGACCGAAATCAGTGATCGGATTGAACCGAAATGGGTGATCGGAATGGGCCGGAACATGCAGGATTAAAATAATATCAGATAATTCAATTAAATATGTGATGAGAACATTCAGATGAATGTTTCGTCCTGTCCACGTAATCTAAAAAGAATCTATATGCTTAACTATTCACAAACAACGCCATCACCATCACCGACGTTTAGGGGAAGTGGACAGTCTTACTTAAGTGAGTATAGCTATAGCGTGTTGCGCTCGCCAGAGAAGGTAAAATCTTTCTAGGAATAGAAATGGTTAAAACTATGACTTGTTGTATTTTTTATCCGCGTGACGTGCAGCGATATAAACAGCAAAACACAAAACGGCAATAACTGAAACAAATGCTATGCCAATAATAAAATGTACACTCATGAAAATCTCCATAGTCTCTTTACTTGAACACACTAGTGTGTACTAGCTCATATCTGATCTTACAATTTTGATGAATAAGTTTGGACTTCATCAGACAGACAGCTATGAGCGAACAACGCTCATCTAAACGCTTGAGTGCATTTTCTAAGTCTTGTTTTGAGTTGATTGATTTTATCGATGTGATAGCCATATCGTAAAGGCTCAACCAGCTTTAAGGAGCTTGAGTGAAATTGTGGTTTTCTTCATAAAAAATATCAAGCTATTTAGCCTTGTTGTTGTCGGAAGACAACATTTATGCGTACCGTGATATGTAACAGATACTTGGACAAAAGTTACTTAGTGAAGTGTTTAGTTTCGCTGGTGAAGATCACACAAACTTTCAAAGCTGTTTTGGGACTAGTGAGGGTTTTCCGACTAAAACCGCGTGTAGAGGGTAACAGCAAGAGTACTTAGTTAGTATACAACTTGCTGTTTTTTATGAGGTTGCAAGATTGAGAAGCTAATTTAAACTATCAGTCTATTTTAGTATTGTTGCGCTAAAGCTTTGAATTCGCCTTCAATCAAAAGCGCTTCTTCACGCCAATTTGCAAAGAGGTTCTTACGTTCGTTGCTCGCTGCAATGTTCTCATTTAGTTCGAGCAACTTGTTTGTTAGCTCTATGTAGGTTGGGAAAAACTTTTGTTTAAACTCATCAGAACCAACTAACTCTAGCAACTCTTTCCTTTGCTTATTGAAATCCTCTTCCATTTTTCCAACAGCTTTAATGAACTCCTGTTCTTTTTTATATTGGTCATAGGAATCCCAAACTTCTAGCGCAATATTTGCAAAGGCTAATGCTCCGTTTAAACCCTTTGCTAAATTTATGGCGCCATAAGGTTTGAATTTCAGAGCTTTACCAATGTCAAAGCCAATTGTTTTAGCAACAGAAACGATACCATCTCGTGTTGCAATGACCGTCTGATTGTTAATGAAGTTACCTTTAAGGGCGTGATTTATACCACTTTTACCTAGCTCTCTCACCGTCGTATTAAAATGATTTACTTCCCCATCAAAACTTGCGTTCATTTTTTCGACATTAAGTGTAATCGCCCCTATTTGCCTATCAAATTCACTTTGCAACTTTTGGTTGAGTACAATTCCCTCTGAACCAATTTCTCGCTCACAAAAGTCTGCAAACGTCGCCAAGCTACACCCTTTGACTTGCATAATAAGGTCTGTAAAATAACTTATTATAAATTCTCTTAAATTCGTTCGAGAGACGCTAATTTGATGTTCAGTAGTTTGTAACTGGCCCTTTAGACGAGCTTGCAATTCATTTAGTCTTTCAACTTCTTTTGATACTTTTTCATCTGTTTCAATTGCTACTGGCAATTGCTTATAAAGTACATCACTTATGATGCTAGAACGCATATCATAATCTAGTTCATCGACTCCTCCACATGTTTGAATTTTATGGTTGGTAGCCTCTTGTAAATTTGAAATATGTGAAAGTGCTTTAAATTCATCAATATTACTTAACCAATACTCTATACCTTGGTCAAAGGGGTTAGCAGCAACAGCAACTATGGATAATGCCTCTAATTCTTCTTGACTTAACTCAATCATATCCTGAAGACGACCAGTTATATTTTCACGCTTTATTTTTAAATTGGACTGATAGTCAACCTCGTCCTCAACGTCAGCAACTTCATCAAACCGGCTCAGCACGAAGATAGTTCGAGGCAATAGATTTAGCGTGCGGAACAACCATTGTAAATCTTCTTTGTGGCTTTCTTTAATGGGATTGGATGAATTCATTACATAAAGCACCAAATGCGCTTCACTTACGTGCTTTTTAGTGATGTCTTTGTATTTTTCTAAGGTATTCGTATCTGCATTAACTTGCTCTTTAAACCCAAACAACCCAGGAGTGTCTATCAAAACAAAGTCACTACCTACTTCGTATACTTTGACTTCATTGGACGATTCTTGATGGCTTATTTTCATTGTCGACTTATCAAGCTTTTCCATCCAAGCTGCTGCAATGGATGTTTTACCTTCCGAAAAGCCACCGATAAGTGCAACTTTTAGTTTATCACCCTCTACCTTCTTTAAATTACTTTGTAATTTACTTATAAATTCAGGATCTATTTCAATGCCGATTTCTATTCCCTTTTCCAGAAATAACTTTAGTCGCTCTAGTAATTTAATCTCTTGTGCTTTGATCTCGTTAAAGCTATCCAGCGTCCTTTTCATTAACATTCTCCAATATGATCAATTTGTTTCGAAAGTAATTTCAGTGATTGATTCGAGCGTTCAAGTAACACTTTAGTTTTTATCACCTGTTTTACTGGTGCCCTAAGTTCAGTTTCAAGCTTGTAAATTGAAGCTTGCATATCGCTTTTACCTTCGTCTAGACTGTTTTGCAGCGCTTTTTTTAGTTCATTTTCTAAATTACGTAGATTCGTATCAGAAGCCTTTTTCTGTTCAGACATTTTGAAATCGTTATTGAAATAACCCCATGTAGCTTTTCCAAAAGCAAGTACGGCAGAAAACGCTGCTGCTCCAGTTAACCATAAGCTTGTACCTGCTGTGAATGGGGCCAACGCAGCTCCTATTAAAGCTCCCAAAAGTGCACCTTTTTTGAGCCCGCTATCCATATTGAGTTTTATATTGAACTTAGCGTCAAGTTTGCTTTTTCCAAGCTGGCCTGCAACAGATAAAAAGTCTTCACTTAACTCACTAAAGCGTTCAAAAATTGACACAACAGAAGATTCAAACTCTTTAACAGACTTTTCAATTATATTAGGTAATTGAACCTGAATGTCGTTAATACATTTATCAACTTGACTTTCAAGGCTTTTTTTAAACTGCTCATTTTTGACATCTTTATCGATTTCACTATATATATTCTTTCTGGTATTTTGCACAGCAGATCTAATAAGATCATTTCCTTTGCCATACAGTTGAGAGTTTAAAATTGCATAACTAGCTTGCAATTGATGGCACGCACTTTCACTATTACCACTAACATTCTCCGCCACCACTTTATAAACTCTTTCAATATCATCTAAATAATGAGTAGTACGTTCTAACTCACCTTTAACCTTATTAAAATTAGCTTTCTTTATTTTACTCTGACCATTAAGTAACAATTCATTTTTTAATAACTGAATGAAAGCACTTAACTGTGAACGTTCTAAAAGACTCCCAGCTGAGAAATCTTCAAGAAATTTATTTCGCTTTCTCAACATATCCGAATTTGGAGCAAAAAAATCGGTCGAGGCAATAAATGCAGTTAGCGCGGTCAAAGGAAATGAGCCTTGGTAATTAAGACCAAGCTGTTCAGCCATTTTGTTATCCATATCAACTAAGCTTGCTTGCTCATCGTCGGTTAAGAGCTCAATATTCTTAAACGCAAATTTAGGATTCGTGATTTTTTTGTTAAAAATCGACCACACTTCAGTCTGTGTACCTAAATGCTTTTTAATTTTTTCTAATGTGCCTTGTCGTTCTGAATCGCCAGTTTGCGGTCGAGCGGCTTTATTCGTTACGTAAAAAACAGCGTGTGCACTTTGTACCGCTTTTTCAATTTCAGTAGCTACAAGACCTTCCTTACCTTCTATGCCAGGCACGTCAAGTAGATTAAATTCACACTGTTCAATATCAAAGCAGTAACTTAACGTTTTACGAGTAAAGTCCGCTCGACCATCACCAATAATTTCACCGTCTGCACAACTATTCAGCTCTAGT
Organism: Alteromonas sp. MmMcT2-2; assembly: GCF_022348305.1. Lineage (NCBI taxonomy): Bacteria > Pseudomonadati > Pseudomonadota > Gammaproteobacteria > Alteromonadales > Alteromonadaceae > Alteromonas > Alteromonas sp. MmMcT2-2. The sequence continues at coordinate 7,390 of NZ_JAKRFA010000067.1, read as the reverse complement.
TCTAAAGCAGAAACTTGTTTCGAAGCAGATTCAAGTTGTTGACTTGCTAGGCTCTTGGTTTGTTCAACTAGACCTTTCTCACGCTCCAAAGCCTTTATAGGAACATCAAACTTTTTTATAAAATCAGCGTGCCTTTCTTCGCGTAACGATCGTGTCTCACTCAGCCTGTTTTGTGCAGCGGCTATCTTTGCTTCCTCAGCGGCACTTATATCTTCAAGTTTTGGAAGACTTGAGATAGCTGTTAAAAACTCGTCCTCTTCTGGTAGTTTTTTGAAAACATTTACGATTTTTTGCCACAGTGATGCTTGTGCCTTTTTTTGAACTATTGACCGCTGTAACTCGGCAACTTTGTCCTTAAGGGTTGAAAGTTCGCTTTTTCGAGCTTGTGCCGCTTCTTCAGCTTTTTGAAGTTCAGTGCAGAGTATTCTTTCTGATACTTCAAACTCCTGCTCCAACTGACTTTCTTCTCTTTGATATTGCTCGGACAGCGAATTCAGTTGCTCATTTATCTGCTCTAAATCTTTATCTAATGTAGATAGTTTTTCTTCTATCTCTGGTAATTGACAAATAGCCTGATCATAAGAATGTTTGAGTTTTCGGAATGCGTTACGCTTTTCAAGCTTTGTAGGCTCGTTTAAAAGTATGCGCAACGTTTCAACCAGTGTAGATTTACCTGCACCTGTTTCACCATAAAATGCAATTGTAAACGTATTCCACTCCGAGTTTCGCTCAAGTTCTTCCAGTCTGTTTTTTAACTCAACTTGAAGACCAACAATTTTATCGCGTGCATCCTCTTGTGCTTTGTTGAGTGATTCATCTGATGACTCTAAGGATAAGCTAGTGACTAGCTTTAACAATTCAATATTGATTTTGTCGTAAATGTCTTTAGGGTTTTCTAGTTTGATATTCATTCTAATTCTACTAACGTCCAAGTCTCGCGAGACAAGTCACCATTAAGTCAATTCCATTAACTTAAGAAATGGCAGTGCAATTGCGGTATAATATCACCTGTTTTTTGTATCAGCTCAATACTCAAAAGGTCATGAGCGGATAATGATGGTGATTTAATCGTTTTTGATGTACCAAGGTAGCAGCGCCTCGATTTGCTCAACGGTTTCTGCGTATGGTAACTGAGTAAGAAGGGTATGTAAGTATTGGTATGACTCGAGACCATTGAGTTTCGCGGTTTCCACCAAGCCATAGCAGGCGCACTCGCATTTGCCCCTTGCGGGGTATCGGCGAACAACCATGCTTTTCTGCCAATCACGAACGGACGGATCGCATTCTCAGCCAAAATATTACTGATACGAAACTTGCTGTCGCCACAGTAAACCACAAGCCTCGACCATTGGTTCAGCGTATACTTTATCGCCGTGTGCGTTAAGCTATTTTTAGGGATCTTGCTGAGATTGTTTTCTAAGAAAGCTTTCAGCTCATTCAATAGCGGAACACTGTGCTCTTGTCGGTAGGCCACGATATCTTCCGCTGTCATTGCGTACTGTTGCTCTTTAAAAGTATTGAGTTGGCGCTCCACACGATACAGTTTATTTATGATGCCAAGGACGATGTCCGCTTTACTGATTTTCGTTTTTTTACCCTTAGGTTGCGCTTTTTGCGCTTCCACGAACTTGCGACGAGCATGGTCCATGCAACCCACATGAGTCAGTCCGTATTTCTCACACACAGCATTGTACCCCGCATAACCATCGGTTTGCAGGTAACCTTTAAAGCCGTCAAGCAAGTTTATCGGTACTTCACCGCTGCGTGACGAGTCATAGTGGAACAGAACACTTCTCTGCTCTTCTGGCCCACCCAGTGACACCCACATGTATTTGTCGGAAGTGACCGCTTTATTCGGCTCTTTCAACACCTGAATGCGGGTTTCATCCATCGCGACGATGTCGCCACTGTTTTGGTACTCTCGTAGCAAATTCATCAGTGGTTGAAACACCTTGGCGGACTTGATGACGTAGTTCGCCAGCGTCGCCCGTGAGATGTAGCCCCGTAACGGTTGAGCATCTTTTCGATGCGATACAGCGGAAGACCATCGACATATTTGGCGGTAAGGACATGCGATATCAGACCAGTACTGCCTAAAGAGCCTGGCAGCGGATGTTTAGGCAGCGCAGCCGCCGCCATGGATTAACCATCGATGCTCTCGAACACCGCCTTTTCTTGCATGTACTCCAACCCCCGGATTTTTGCTGGCACGATATCAAGCTCTTCTTTTACTTTGGCGAAGAAGGTACTTTTCGCACCAGTCTTCTCTTCATCCGTTAGGTAAAGGAAGATTTGCTCACGCGGTAGGCCAGACGACAGAGGTTTGCGGCCACGAGGCTTTTTGCTGCTCTCTTGACCGTTTTTTTATCTTGGTCTTTCTCGTGTTGTTCAAGCTCAGGGGCAGTGCACAGTTCCGCTTCATCGAACTGCAAAAACTGGTTAACGTTGGTTTTTCTGAGCTTGGCATGAAGCGCGTGATTTTGAGGTGGCGAACGACTTCTTCCAGAATGTCAACTCGAGACGAGAGCACGCGCAATTTGTTTGACTGAGATTGAAGCTGTGATTCCTTCTCTGTTAATTGAGTGCGAAGTTGCTCAATTTCAGCTAAATAATTCGTTGAAGAAGTCACAGTAAAATCGCCTTTAAAGCCTTGAGGAAACAGGGTTTATTCTATCAAAAATAGCAGATAAAGTCGCTAAAATAGTGACTCATAATTCAGTTTTTTTATGCCCTTGCATCAGTGATATCTAAGTCACTCAAGGTGCCGTCGCTTTTATTGCTCCACATTGTTCGATGTGTCAGCGTATCATCGTAAGTGGCTTTATTAAGTTTACAAGATGCCCTTTTCTGCGAACACTCTGCCTTGTCAACTTGTTTTAAATTGTATAGCGTAAACTGCTCTCATCGTTCATATCGAGTGATAGCACAGCTAAGTGCATCTATAAGCAAAAGGTTGCTATCGTAGTCCTCTAACAAAAGTTCCATGATATCTAAAGCTTTTTGGTGCTCTTCTTCGTTATTTATAATGCTTAATATTGGAAATTCACTTTGAAGTTGCTGTCCCATTTCTCGCAATTTTAAGAGAGCATCACTGCTTTTTTGCATAGTCTTTACCGCATTTTCGTCGTCAGAAATGGCAGCAAATATACTCTGATATTGAAGAGCTTCAGCTCCCCCTGTTTGCTGATCATGCTCAATGGCTTTTTCACTTAGTACAGAGTCATCAGCTACTTCATCAATGAGTACTTTTTCGCCTATTGGCCACTTAAAATCGTTTTGGCTAAGAATATCTTCTAGCGTGTACTTGTTTGTGATTAGTTCACGTTTTTCACACCAATCTCGCGCTAACACATCAAAAAGCTCTGCAGGTATTTTCACCGAAACCTGCGAATCTAATATCTCAACTGGCAACGGCATAGAATGCGAAACGGCAATATCCATTTGGAAAATACTCCCGGGGGAGAGTGCTTCATTATTGCCAGACTCATTATTATCTAGCTGATAGAGGCACAATGCGGTGGAGGCCTGTGATATCAAACTTTTTTTGCTCATACTCTTGTCCTAAAATTATCAGCCTCGCTAAATTAATGGTTGGATTCTGAACTTAAATACTTGCTCACACCTCAATATAAACTCAGTGGCTTATTTAGCTTTTGGCGATGCTGATTAAACTAACCTAGGCTGCAAGCACAGAGCCGTCAACTTAAACAACATATGTCGATACGTAGTGAACTTAAATTAGTGTCGCAGCCTTTTTAGGTAACCAATATAATCACCAACATCAGTAATTATTCTACTTCAAATTGACGTGGTCAACCAAAATTGACCAACCCAGTTAAGCTACTTTTTTCAATTTCTTCATGTCCGCCTCATATTGATTTGGACTTCTGTAATCTAGATACGAATGCAACCGTTCAGGATTATAAAATGTTGTGATGTATCGCAGCATATCTTGCTGTGCTTCATAACGAGTTTGGTATTGTTTCCAGTGCACTAGCTCTTGCTTCAAGCTACCGAAGAAGCTCTCAACCACACTATTATCCCAACAATCACCTTTACGACTCATACTGCCAACAAATTGGTGTCCTTTAAGCAAGCGTCGATAGTCTGCACTAGCGTATTGGCTACCGCGATCTGAATGGACAACCAATCCCGCTTTTGGATTACGCTGCCATATCGCCATCGTTAACGCGTCACACACCAATTTAGCTTTCATTCTTGAACCCATACTCCAGCTAACTACTTTCCTTGAGTAAAGATCAATAACAACGGCCAAATATAACCAGCCTTCTTGTGTCCAGATATAAGTAATATCCTGCACATAAGCTAGATTGGGTGCATCAACATCAAATTGTCTGTCGAGCACATTGTCAAATATTGGTAACGTGTGGTTGCTGTTTGTCGTGACCTTATATTTTTTCTTGTAGCGAACTTGCACGCCTGCTTCTTTCATCAGTCGGCGTGTAAGACGCCTACCAATAGGGTAGCCCAAACAATTCAGTGCTTTTTGCATTCGTCGACTGCCATAACTATGCTCACTGGCTTTGGCAATCTTGTGCATCCATTCTACTATTTCTTTTCGCTTGTCATCATCCGTTGTAGGTTGATGTTGAGTTTTCATATATCTATAAAACCCATTGCGCTTTACGCCTAGTAACCGGCACAACCGATCAACAGGATAGGTATTCTTTCGCTCGGCGATAAACGCGTATTTCACTTCATTTCTTTGGCGAAGAATACAGATGCTTCCTTTAGGATGCGTTTGTCCATTTCAAGCTGTTTCACCTGTGCTTTCAGCTTTCTGATTTCTGCCTGCTCTGGCGTCAGTTTACCGTTTCCTCTGAACGCATGGCCGTCATCATCTTGTTGAAACTCTTTGACCCAGCGGCCAATGATTTGCTGACTCACATCCAACATTTTTGCGACTTCAGAGCGCGTGTGACCTTGATCTAGCACCAGGCTCACAGCATCCAGTTTAAATTCTTTCGTATACCGCTTTCTTCCGGCCATTTACTTTCTCCAGCTAAAGTTCAATTATATCCTTAACTGGACTGGTCAACTCAATTAAACCACCTCAAATATAGTGAAATCGTTCATGCTGACAATGAACTCTCATTAAACCTTGCTTTTTATTCAGTCAGTTAAAATTCAGAGCTTTACATCTGCATTCCATCGCGTATACCATGATTGTCCGCAATACGATAAAACTGTACGATTTTCAGTCATTTGAGGCAGAGTCATACCTGCTCTAGTGTGCGCTAAATAGATAAAAATTCAATTAATAAGGACATTTCGCAGTAGTAATGGAAATACGCGATTATGAAGAGTTCGAGCTTGAACCACTTACTGATTCGGAATTAGTAAGTATTCTCCAAAAACGTTGGGAATTAGACGATACCGAATTTAATGTTTGGGGAGAACTTAAACCACTTGGTGATGTTAGCCAAGGGTATCTCACAAACGTAAGAGCTATTGGTAGTGGCACTATTCTCACTTATCCCCTGAAGGGGCACAGTAACAATTGTGAATTCTATGTTCATCCTCAAGACGCCTCTAAATACGGGCATAGAAGAAATAGCAGGCTTATAAGGTGCCAGCTTGTCTTGTCCCCCAAAAAAGAGCGTCAAAAGCATCGAATTCCTTTTGAAATGAACGTCAAGCTAGGGAGTTGTTCTGAACTCAAAGAACTCCCCAGCGGCACTTCCATTGAAATATTAAACGCCGACGACAAGTCACTTCACATCACAAAGACTCTTTATGACTTTCATCTGAACAAAATCCAAGAAAAATTAGCACTCGCTACAGATGAATTAAAGACTGCGACAGAAAACGAATTGAATCTGCTGCAAGCACAACGCGACGAAGAGGAATCTAAACGTGATAGCGCAATCACACTCAATCGCACGCTTGCAGAAAAAGAGCAACAACTTAAAGACTCTATTGAGTTAATTGAAACCGAAAAACATGCTTCAAAAGATGCATTGCTTAAATTACAAGATCAACTAGCCACATTTGAGGTCGAAATGAACCAGAAGATAAAACGACTCAAGAGTTATGTTTCCGATAAAGCAAAGTTTCTAAAAACATTTGAGTTTATTGACGAAGACGACCTCGAAAATTTCTTGCTTGAATCAAATGCTACTGGCGCTCAGATAGACGGGCTGAGTTTTAGAGATGATTTCGGCAACGACTACGAACGCGCTGTGTCATACATACAAGCTCATCTGGTTGAAAATGATATTCTCTATCCCCGCCATATTATCGAGAATTATCTAACTCTGCTTAGAACGAAAGATTTGATTATTCTTGCGGGTGACTCTGGCTCAGGTAAGACAAACCTAGTTAAGTCATTTGCAAAAGCCGTCGGTGGTAAATCCGTTATTGTGCCCGTTAAACCTAACTGGACATCCAGGGAAGATTTATTGGGATACTATTGTCGATTGGCACCCTAATAGATCCACCCATTTGCGGCGTAATGGATCCACTTTAAACCGTCATTTTCGCCCTCAAACAGGGGGATTATTTCTTGCTTTTTTCTCCTCGTCCAGTCTGATTTTTGTTCTCACGTAATTTGCGATAGCTTTCGCCCTCTAAAACCAATCGATAGGCATTGTGTCTGAGCCGATCGAGCGTGGCAGCACCAAGCAGTTTATTTGGGAATGCCTGACCCCATTCGCTGAAGTCCAGGTTGCTGGTGATGATTGTAGATTTTTGTTCATATCGTTCATCGATTAAGTCGTGGAAGTCTTCATCCTGAGGGGATTTAAGAGGCTTTAAACCGAAGTCATCAATGATGAGTAGGTCTACTTTAGCTAACGTCTGGAAGCGTTTCTCATAGGTATTCGTGGCTCTGGCTGCATGCAAGTTCGCAAGCAGTTTTGCCTGAGTGAAGAACAGTACATCTATGCCTTTTTGTACAGCACAATGCCCGATGGCTTGTGCCAGATGGCTTTTGCCCGTGCCGCACGGGCCTGCGAGCAGCACCGCCACATGTTCATCAATAAACCGGCAATCAGCCAGTTCATTGATATAGGCGCGGTTCAAATTGGGATTAGCATTCAGATCGAAGCTTTCCAGGGTTTTATTGCTCCTAAAGCCGGCACGTCGCAGACGTGTGGCATACTTTTTCTGATCACGCCTTGCCACTTCGTCCTGCACCAGTAAAGCCAGGAAGTCGGGATAACTGAGTTGATGTTCAATGGCCTCACGATTACGCATCGTTAATGAGTCCGTCATACCAGAGAGGCGCAGTTGTTTCAGTAATGGCGTGAGTTCGGGGATCGGGTTGATCATGGGGTTCTAGGGATTTTCCCCTCTAAAAAGACATAATCCTCTGTAGACCACACCAATAAATGGCTGCGGAGGTGGTTTACTTTCAGCTTGGAGCCTA
>NZ_JAKRFA010000066.1:0-12855 GCF_022348305.1 Alteromonas sp. MmMcT2-2 | reverse complement strand
ATATCTGGATTACAAGAGTCCAAATCAATATGAGGCTGACATGGCTAACTTACAAAAAGCGGCTTAACTGGGTTGTGTGATTTTGGTTGACCACGTCACTTCAACACTATTGTTGTTAGCGTCTGTTACAGTAAGTGTATAGGCCACCACAGTCGCGGTGGATACGGAAGGGGCAATAGCAAACGTAGATAGTGCATCGTTGTCATCTACCGGGCGAGCTGCCACTCCGGTGTTTGCCCCATTGTTAGATGTAACGTTGTTACTGCGCTCCCAAGAATAAGTAAGCGGTAGTGCACTGGGAATACTGGTGCTTGCTTCACCATCCAAAATAACCACCTCACCACTGAAAACGCCTTGCGAGAAGCCTGCATCAACCACAGGCAGTGTCTCGGTTTCAGACTGCACTGAGATTGTCACTGTGTCTACGTCTGTTGCGCCTTCGCTATCAGTTACTTCAAGTTGAAAAGTGAGTTCCTGAGACTCGTTAGCGATAGGCGTAGTAATTGTTAAGGTAGAAAGGTTCGTTTCCACCCCCGTAATAACGTTAGTGCCGCTGGTTTGAGACCAAACATAATCGGCAATTTCGCCATCGGACGTAGATGAGTCAGTATCGCTGCTTCCCGTGCCATCAAAAATAATTTCAACGCCGCCTGGGAAAGTATTCGCTGGCAGACCTTCCCACGCAGGCACATCAATACTTGCTTCCGGCGCTATGTTTACCGGCGCAACAGTAATTACCGTGAAGTCACTAGCCGTATTACCGCTTTGATCGTTTACCGAGACGGTAAGCGTGTATTCAGTGGCGCTATTAACTAACGGTGCGACGAAGCTCGCTGCAGAAGCGCTGGTGTCTTCATGTGTAATGGTCAGCGATGGAGACGCGCTCCAGTTGTACGTATACGTGCCATCACCACCACTCACTTGTGCACTTAGTGAATAGGTCACGCCTTCCGTTACGGTAGCGTTAGCGCCTGCATTAACAACTAAGTTGCCATTGCCAGATCCCCCACCACTAGAGTCACCATCTCCGCCTCCGCCACCACCGCAGGCTGCTAGAATGAAAGCACCACCAATAACTGCAAGCCCGCGTATTACGGTGCGAGGAAGGTAGCTTGAAAATGAAGACGAACTTGATTGCATACGTACTCCCATCGCACTCTGTGCTGCTGTTCTATGCTCAGTGCGAGTAAAAACTTGATGTAGATAGAACCGCAAGATAAACAATACACTCTCACGGATTACACGTAGCGGTTATAAGAAGGTTTTCTTTGCTCTATCTGATTGTGAGCTTGCTTCTTGCGCTTCAGACACCGTTACTTGTAGCGCTTCTAGCTGCTTTTTACCTACCGCTACATCAGTCATGTCGTAAATCATCATACTGATAAAATCCACCTTACCCGTCGCAGAAGTAAGAGGAGAAAGTGTGATGTTTTGGTACATGAATGACTCACTACCTGTAATCGGCCGGTAGTTTGGAAACTTGAACAAATAAGGGCGTTGTTCCCATGTCATAAAGGCACGGGTTTTTAGGTCGAAAACGGGCTTAGCTTTCTTAATAAACCAGTCTTGTTTGATTGCGGGAAATAACGAAAATAACGTTTTGTTTCTTACTTCACTCGGCAAAAGCCCACTGTGACTTTCCATAAAACCGTTCCACACTTGCACGGTGAAGTTGCGGTCTAGTACGACAATGCCAACGTCTACCGTTTGTAGCATGTCCATCATCCAGTGAAATTCTTGTAACTCATCTAAATGCTGGCTCATTAAAAATCCTCCAACAAGTGGGCGAGTTTAGAATTCATCATTTTCATAGACTCTTCCGTGAACAACAAAATCAAATCACACTGAACATTGTAGCCTTCCAAGCCATAGCTAAGCTCAATCGCCAAGGTTCGCTTCCACTTTATTTGGTTCATGCTGATAATTTCAGTGATGGCACGATGTTGACCAAGTACAATGGGGTGACCTTGGCTGAAGTTAATGTCCATTTGATGGGCCAGCCCTGTTAAACAGGTTCCAATCAAAATACTCGCAGCATCCATAAGCAGCTCTAACTGAAGCTGATCATCAACTTCGCCTTCTACATTGAGTATTTTAGCCACGTCGTCAAAGCTTGAGTCGCTCAAAATACACAACGCCTCACCACTAACTCCTGGCCCTAAGAAGCCTTGGCATACAGCGGTAACTTGCTCATGGCTCTCAATATCAGAAAGCATCATGTGAAGTTCAGACACTTCAATTAAATTAACGTTGGGAATAGGCAGTTCAACAAACACGTTCATGGTGCGGGCTAAATGATCCCCCGCTTGCCCCATGGCTATGTTAGTGATTTCTTGGTAACAATCGCGGATTTCAGGGTCTAACGGTGAAACTTCTTCCGGCTCTTCCTCTTCAACATGAAGAATGTTGAATTTATCTAGTACCTCGGCCAGCTTCTTAGGATCCACCGGCTTTCGAATAAAGTCCAAAGCGCCAAGCGATGTCACTCTTTCATGAGCTTCAGGCTGAATATCACCAGACACAACAATAACTTTGGTTTTAAGACCTTGTTTCTGAATTGCTTCTAATGTGCCGTACCCATCTAAAACGGGCATATTAAGGTCGAGCAATAGAAGATCGCCCTTTCCTTCAGCGAGAGCCGATAGAGCATCTTGACCATTCTTCGCAAAATGTACGGCCACTTCCCAATCTTGAGGAAGGCATTTAGCCACTTGCTTGCGCGCAACTAACGAGTCGTCACATACGAGTACAGAAAACATTAAGTTCTTTTACCACCTAGCTTTTGAAACCAGCTACCGCCGGTATTTTCTAGCAATTTCAATTGTATCGGCACAACTACTGTGAACTGAAGTAACGATTTGAGTTAACTTACACTTTGCTGTAACCCGGTTACTTTTTGTTTGAATAGATACCATGTATATAGTGATACGAAACACCTCACTAAGAAATAGCACTTTTGGGGAATATTGCCAGCACGTTTTTACTCACAAACATCAGCGCGCGTTGATTCTTTGCTACGCGTTTTTCCAGCAGCTTGTGCACCTTTTAGTCAAGGCGGGTGATTGCAGGTCTGGTCAGGCTAAATCACAACTAATAGATAGAACGCCAAGTTACGAAAAAAGCTCTCAAACAAAGAAACCAAAAATGACAGGTAGTGCCAACGCAGTAAATATACCATTTACACAAAGGCCTAGAGTCGCCATCGCCGCCACGTCTTCCCCCATTTGAATAGCTTTGGCTGTACCAATTGCGTGGGCCACCGTGCCCATAGCAATACCTTGCGCCTGACGATTTTGTACATTGAGGACCGCAAACACACCAGTAGCCACAATGGCTCCAACTACACCCGTCACAATGACAAAAACGGCAGCCAATGCGGGAATGCCGCCAACCTGCGCACTCGACTCCATAGCAAGGGGCGTGGTGATTGATTTAGCTAACATGGTAATTTGTATTGCACGCGGTGCATCAAGTGCAAACAAAGTAAGCCACGCGGTGAAAGGCGCGAGTATGCCACCAAAAGCAATACTCGCCATTAACCGCCAGCCGTAGTGCTTTAGCTTTTGCCATTGTCTGTAAATGGGTAATGCTAATGCCACAGTGATAGGCCCTAGCAACCAATGCAACAAAGAAGCCGCCTGTTGATACTCAGTAACCCCTGTTTCAGTTAAATAAAGGCCAGCTGACACAATCAGCGCGGTAACGACAATGGGATGCGCTAGCGGGTGACCTTTGCATTTTTTGTTCACCCAAAGAGCAATAATGTAGCCAATTATTGAAACGCTAAGCCACAATAACCCCGTTAAGCTAAATGCTTGATGTAGAGCCTCCTTCATTCTTGCTTTCCACCCTTGCTTGCCACATCTGAGCCGCTGCCGCTTTTGCTATTAAACAATTGCTGTGAAAACCAAGCGGTTATCCCTAAACTTATCGAGGTCGTTACAATAATCGCGATAGCAATGGCAAGTGCATTGGACTGAATGTCAGCCCAATAAATAGATACGCCAAGTACGGCTGGAATAAACAGTAAGGACATATGCTTCAAGGGAAAAGTAACAAAGCGCGCCGTGTGAACCTCAAGCTGAGGAAAAAGAAAAAGCATCGCGAGTAAAAGGAATAAGCCCATTAATGGCCCTGGTATAGGAAGGGTACTCACACTAACGACAACTAGCCCAAGATAATAAGCAGCAAACACTAAAACTGCGCCCACTATCATGTTTCTTACATCTCGCACTATCGCTCCTTATTAGGCCTTGCAGGTCCTAGTACTTATTCCCAAAATTCAGTAAGTAAGTGTAACGATAAGCGAGTTAGACCACCAGCAGTACCATGGTCGTATAGTAGAATGTTGCACTGAAATGCGCTTTGACGTTCAGTCTGTCAGCCAAAACTGATAGTAATACTTGTGAGTAATCTTGAACGCTTCGCCACCTTGCATGACAACTCGCTGCTGATTGAGTTTTTGCTCCAGGTGCGCGATATGTTTTGCGTTGACCGCCACAGAGCGGTTACAGCGTTTAAAATTCTGCTCTCCCAAACGCTTAAGTAATTCACACAAAGTTGTGCGGACAACGTAGCTTTCTGATAGCGTTTGAACACACATGTAGTCACCTGCAGCTTCAATCCATTTAATCTCTGCTGGATTTAAACAACACCACCCGTTTTCAGCGCGTATCCCTACAACATTTGGCTGAACACTTTTGTTCAATTGCTGGCGCAATGTAGCTAAAAGCGCAGGTTCAGACACCCCATATTGTTCACAAAGTCCCTTTACCAGCATATTGAATTGAAAGTCCCGTTCATAAAAATGGTACTTGGTTTTGACATGCTCAATAGCGTTTAATACTTGGGATTCTTCAAGTGGTGATTTAACAAATCCTGACGCGTTGTGAGAAAAGGCTAACAGCGCTTCTTCGTCTTTATTTCCTACTGCAAGCCAATACCTTGATGCAAGGTTTCGACTTGACTGTGAGACTGAATAGAAACCGATGGACTGAGGATATTTCTCTGCTAACGCAAGACAATGGCCTACCGATTGAGCGCCATAAACGTGACTGAATACGTCTAGCTTTTCTAGCATTTCGCAAAGTGAGTTTTGCATAGAAACAGAGTGTAAAAAAACCAGTGCGATCATCTGCGATCCCTTGCAAGTGCAAGCAGTAATAGCTGTCAGTGTTATCTATCCCAGTCTTAATAAGTGATGGGATGTAGACAGCGAAAAGTAAAAATAAGCGAAAAAGGGGCTATAAGCTGCATAGCCCAATCGCCAGGGTAGAAAACTCTTCATTAGCGTTTTGCTGTTAGTACACTAGGGCTAGCATTAATGCGACGAGCAATCAGTTGTGCGTTTTTAGATGCATTATGAGTAAGTGCAAAAGTAAGCATGTCTTGCCCGTTGCACACTAATCCTTCATGGATATATCGCATTTTAAAACCCGTCGCTTTCACGGCGCGATGCAATCGCAAACGGCTATCGCTTTTTACCGCTTCACACACTGCAATTAAGTTTTTTTCTACATGCTTGGGATACGGGGCGGCATTCGCTACTGTTGCAGTAAGCGACAAGGTTATTCCTAGTAAAGCAAGTTGGGTAACACGGCGTGACATAAACATAACAAGTTCCTCTGATAATATTCGGCAACGCGGTGACTACCTCTTTTGTCCCCGCACCATTAAATTAGTGAAACTTTGTAAAATTCACGCTATAAAAACGTTAAAGCACCGCTATTTGAGACGTTGCGACAAGTACACAAAAGCTAAGGTTTAATAATCGGTCTAAACTGTTATTAGTCGTACTTAACACACACTTTGCAACATTCTTATAAATGCATACATTGCAAAGTGGAAAATCATAAGCAAATACTCTTGCCCGCCTAGCGGTGCAGACAATAATCTAATTTCTTAACACGTATTCAAGGAAGAGCCATGTTAGAACAGCAACAGTACCACCTTATTAGAGAGTATATGCAGCCTGGTGACATCATCGCATTTGGTGGCAATAGCTTATTTTCTCGTTGGACCAAACTCACGACACGCTCTGCGGTAACGCATGTGGCAATAGTTATGCAAACGAAGATGCGCGATGAAGATTCTAATCGATATTTTAATCAAGTCATGGAAGCAACATCGTATAAGGGAAAGCGAGGGGTAATGACCAATAGACTAAGTGAGCGTGTAGCATCTTATGACGGTGATATTTGGTGGCTGCCCTTGTCTAGCGCGTCAAGAAGTATCTTTGAGCAAAACAAGCGAGACTTTTTTAACTTCATGTTTGAACAAGACGGGAAACCTTACGACGTGCTACAGCTATTCGGCTCAGCAGTGGACGCGATTGATGAACATCCCCTGTTCGGCAGCATAAGCTACAATCAAGAAGACTTTAATAGCTGGTTCTGTTCAGAGTTAATTGCTGAGGGGTTGGAGACTGCAGGTGTTGTAAGTGGCGTAAATGCATCGGAAGTCACGCCAGTGGACATCTGCCGGTTTAACATTTTCAAAAAGCGTTACGTACAGCTTAAAGGAAAAGGAAGGGTAATTGGAGGGTTCAATTCACTCAAGGCAGATAACTGGGGCCAGATTGCCTAACCCCATTAATTAAAAACACATCTACCCCAATATGGGGTAAGGTGAGTTTTAGAAAATACTGTCTTGGTGAATCTTAATAAACATGCTCGTCCCAATTTTAGAGTAATCGATTTTATACTCTTTCCCATTTAGGGTTTGTACGAACAATAATGTTTTTTCGTCGCCAAACACATCGCTAGTAGTTACATCTACTAGTTCCATGTCCATCATCTTGGCATCGCGCTTGTTTTCAGGCACTTTGCCTTCGTACTGCTTAATACCTTTATAAGTAACAAGAATTGGCGGATGTTCATCACCATTGATCACCAATAGATCTAATTTTCTTATTTTATGAATGATGGTATTTCGACCACTTGTAATGAAGGGTTTTTCAGTCATTCTCATCTCCGCGACCGCTCACCTGCTTTATAGTTATTAACAAAGAATGTAAGTGATTGAGTTTATCACGATGTTAACAATCAGCACATAAGCATTTGGTTGATATATGTGTGCAAAGTATAAACATAAATTACACAAAATGAGCAATAAATCGCTAATTTTTGCGTGTAGTGTGTGTTTTTACAAATTGCTCGTCGGTTAAACTGCGCAAAAATGCAACCAACGCCGCCTTTTCATCTTCAGAAATCGCAAAGCCTTTTATGAACGGACTGCGGTAAGGGTTAGGGCTTTCAGCCAGATTTCCCCCACGAGCATAAAACTCAATGACTTCATCAAGTGTGGCAATACTGCCATCATGCATGTAGGGCGCAGTAAGGGCTATATTGCGCAAAGTAGGTGCTCTAAACTTCCCCATGTCTTGTTTATTGTGAGTAACGATGTAAAGCCCCATGTCCGATTCCGGATAACTGCCCTTCCCATCTTCATTATACAGGCCAGTGTAGTGGAAAGGCTGAGCAGCAAAAGGTTGAAAACTATGCTTAGACGATTGAGTGAAGTTCAGACCTCCGTGGCAGTGAAAGCACTCAGTGCGCTCTGAAAAAAACAGATTCAAACCTTCAAGCTGCTGGGCGGTTAGTGCATCGTCATCTTGAGCGTAAGCGTAGTTATCAAAAGCACTGTTAAACGACACTAAACTTCTTACGTAGCTAGCAAGCGCCTTTACAATATTGTTTAAACTGGGGGTATCATCACCATAAGCCGCTTCAAAAAGCGCTCGATATTCGCTGCCCTCAAAGCGCTTTAATATACGCTTTTCATTTCCCGTAACGCCCATTTCCACAGGATGTTCATTAAAAAGCGGGATCATCAGCTGCTTTTCTATACTTTCTAAATTGTTATGCGCCCAAGTGAAGGATGCATTATAAGCCACGTTTACTAGCGCTAATGCGTTACGGTTTAGCGCGTCTCCATTCGCGCCTACTGAAACCGTCTTAGGTTCAGAGAAAGCATGCTCTGGTTCATGGCAGCTGCTGCATGAAACCGTGTTGTTAGCACTTAAGCCCTTATCAAAGAAAAGCTTCTCTCCCAAAATTACGCTTTCTTCGGTCACAGGATTGTCTGCGGGAACGGGAGGCGGTGGAATATTGTGAGGCAAATTCCAAGTGTAAGGCGTGGGCGATTTACTGCACGCTCCTAAAATCATTACAACAAGCGCGATAATTGCCGCCTTGAAAGCGAGCAGAGCTCGCCTTCTAGTGCAAATTAAAAGTGCCGCTACTGCCACTTAATCCAAGGCCTGTGCACTAAATTCTGAATAAGCTTTTTACAGGGCTCAGTTTCAGGAGACTCGAACATACAACTTGGCGCTTCGTTTATATCAACTTGCGCGACAATGTTAGACACCGATACTTCCAAATCTAAATCAGTATCAAGCTGGGTCATCGGCAGAATAAACTCCACCCGGTTTGTGAAAGCACACGATTTTTCAGGTGGCCTGACTGCTGATTCAGAATCGCAACCCACGCTACCTAAATGATAAGACCATTTGCGTGTTTCCTCTGAGCCTTTAGACACATCCAGTCGCAAAAACTTATGACCGTTTTGCCAGCTCCAAAACATTGTACTGTCATTCAATGGCGAAGGCTGTGTAAGCGGGTTAGCGTGATTATCGTCGAAGGGAAGACCCATAGTGAAGCGCAAGTTTGTGGACAGCTTTAAAAGCTCTTCCGATACATCTAATACAATTTTGCTATTGGCATCATCAGGGTTGTTGCACTTATTGTGAAACTTTAACAATGCTATATTCGGCGTCTGCCATTGGGTTTGTTTAAACTCTACCCGCTGCCACTTACCATCAATGCGCACTTCTGGCTTGCTAAGGTAAAAACCGAAGTAATCTATATTCCATCGCTGTTGTCCAATACTCATGATCATTGGACATGCCCCCGTATCGACTCCCACCAACTTAAACGGGATTTCACCAGGCTCTCTTCCTTTGAGGTTAATGGCATCACAGCCGGTTAACGACACTAGCGCCGCAAAGAGTAACGAAGGCATGACACTCATGCGAAAAGGCATTTTCATTTACGTATGTACTTCCTTTGGATATCTGGTAGTTTTTTATACAAACTACCTTTTTCTAATTACACACTTGCGCGGACGACAAGATGAATGCATTCCCATTAACGCTAATAGTGGTGCTTTTAGCATTTGTGAGTCAAGGTGCACAAGCACACACCGACCATGACAAAGCGCGTTTTGTTGCCGAAGACGGCGTGGACGCGGGCAAGTGTGACAACCGTTTCAGGCCCTGTAAAACGTTAAGCTATGCCGTGCGACAGGCCAATGAAGGCGACAAAATTTTTGTTGCTGAAGGCCAATATTATTTCGACAACGCTCAGCATGCACAAGTTCTAAACGACAGTCTTTTACCCGTATTAGGAGGCTTTTCTCGTGAAGATCATTACCAGGCACAGAAGCCTGCCTTGCACAAAACTACACTAGTTAATGTGCCTACCTATTTATCAGAAGCCCTTTATGAAAAAGGGTTCGACAGTATAACTGACGGAAAAGCCGCTTCTTCCTTCAAGCACAGGCATCATCGCACATGGTCCTTAGTACCGAAGTCAGTGCAAATGAAGCTTCCACAGATGGAACGGCTGCCGGCTTCCCATGCAGTAATATGCCTTTGTTCACGATGAGTTGGACGAGCGACACTTCAGCTTAAATACCCGGGTTATGATTTTTGATATTCCATCACTCACAACACCTATGCTTGCCAGCATTTGGACCAGTGACAACGGCACTATCGATCACAACGGCTACGTAAGAGGTAGACGCTACTATATGTCTAACTATGAGCGTGGCTTAACGGTATTAGACATTTCAGATCCTACCGCACCTGTAGAAGCTGGCTTTTTCGACACCTACCCTACTTTTAACAGCACCAGCGACACCGTTACTGTTACAGTAAACTACAGCTTAGTGAACAAAAATAAAGCAAACAGATCTTAAAGCTACCAGCGAGGCGTGACAAGGCAGATAAAACTGCTTATACTTGCGCTCGCTTGTGGCTGTTATGCATAGCAAATTGCAATAAAAAACTGCACAGCACATCTCAAAATGGCCCCATAGCTCAGTTGGTTAGAGCATCCGACTCATAATCGGCAGGTCCCCTGTTCAAGTCAGGGTGGGGCCACCATTTTACAGCCTCAAGCGATAGTAACTACCAACCATGTTTTTCTGTGCTACATATGTGCTACAGTTTCTAACTGCCCACAATGTTTATACGCTTAGCCTCAACTGCTTTCCGTTAACTAATTTCGAAGTTCCTCTCCAAGTAACCGTTCACCAGGGCCCTATTGACAGTTAGTAATATTTATTTTCAATGATCGTGGGGATCCTATTGATTGATACCGCCAGTCTGTCAGAGTGGTTTCATGCCACGTAAAAAGCAGCAAACAAAGCCACCCGTCGCTACTAATCTCGATGATGCCAATGAGCTCATTAGTACACTCTGGGACAGGCTAAATGACCTCGAAGACCGACTGAATCAAAACAGTCGTAACTCGTCGCGCCCGCGTAACCGTTCACCAGACGTGGCCGATATTTAGTTTTGACTGAATTATTTACTCTAAAGCGGACATTAACGCCTTGCTCACCGGCGGAGTAAGTTGGCGTGTGTTTTTGCGTTTTTTTTGCAAAAATCGCGACAGCTTACGGAGTCCGCGTGCAGCAACTTGTTAGCCGTATTTTTGAAACTAAGGTGATGTAAGTTCCTTCATAATGGTTTTATCTGGTTTCACCTTAAATGGCTTGCCAACATTTGGATATACAACAATTCTTAATGTCGATAGTGAATACTTATGGAGATATTGTTTCTTAAAGTTCTGTAGCCAATTTATATTACCATTATTAATTTTTAAGAACATGCTCGCTGTTTCATTTTCACCAAGCTTACATGGAAATCCCGAGGATTTATTGAGGTCAATATATTTATGCCCAATGCCAATATTCGTTTTTTTAAACAGCCCTACTTGAAATGAAATGCACATAGGACTATTTAAAAATACTGTTCTATATCCAGTATTTGTGACATTTATTGCTAAATACTCCTCATCAGCTCCATCTTCATTAAAAATAAAAATTCCAGAAGAAACAGCTAGAGCAATTTTTCGTGTTGAATATGAAATATATAGCGAAACACCAACAGCCAGAAATGTCCCTATGGCTGAGAACCAAGGGGCAAAGGTATTAATAAACTTCCATTCTTCTATAGTTATACACATAGTCAATTTAATACGTTGTTGAAGTACAATTGACACCACCATACGTCCCATTACAGTTAGTGTATGTCGTTTTGGGTGTGTTCTTTCGTATATTGTCCCCCAGTTCTTTTAATGATTGATTAATGCTATTCCAAGCTTCTTGATTCCTCTCAGCCTCGGCTTGTTTTTGTTTAGCAATCAATAACTCATGTTGGCGCTGCTGCTCTCTTTTTTGTTGCTTTAGAATGTTTATTTGTGCTAATTTTTCATCTATTTTTATCTTAATCTCAGATGAGTCATTGCATATATCCTTGTATTCTTTATCATCCATAAAATCAACTGACTTTGATTCTTTACAAATCTGATTCATGTATTGTTTTTTTACTTTTAGAGCATATTTCTGTGCATTAAGAGCTTTTACCCCAGCATCATTTATTTCACTTTGTACTGAACCTATTTTTAGAAAGTAGCTGTTAGGTAACTGTACTCGCCTTATCATACTGCCATCGCTCATTTCACCTGAAGCTGTTGCGCCAGATTTTGGTGTGGAAAACCCAAAGCCATTTGCCTTTCCCTTATAGTTCATATAGAAATTATATTTATTTTTATCAAACTCATTATTCGACATATCATAAAGAACATAAGAAAAATTCGGATATTGTTTATACTGGAGAATATTGTCGTTAAATGGTGACTTCATAGTGATTAACCTATATGGCATTTCCTTGGAACCAAAAAAACCATATTGATAGTTAATATCAAAATTGAAATTATCTTCATTAATTGTTGTTTCAACAAAATACCTATTATTAATATCACCCTCTTGAGTTTTGTTATCTAGGTGGTATGTTTGAATAAAATATTCCGGCTCTTCTTCTTTACCTTTATATATTGCCAAAGCCTCCGCATTTAAAACAGTTGCTCGCTCAAACTCTCTGCCTAAGCCGTTGGCATATCCATTTTTACAGTCCCCATCCCAATATACTTTATAATCAGGATCTAGAGTTCTGTCATCACCTTTTGAAACACCAACATATACCTTACAGGGTGTCTTTTTATTTGCAGGTTGAACCCATTTAATTTCTGATTGATCAGAAAAATCACTTTTTAACTGTTCATATTCAGCTAAATATTCTTTTTCATACTTGAATGCTTCTTCATCACTAATGAGCGGTAATTTGGGCCTGGAAGAACACCCGGAAATTAATATAAAGCATATTAAGAGAGCAAAGTTACTTCTAATTGTCATGATGGACTCCATTGTTGAATTAAGCACTGAACGGCTAACAATTTAATAAGGCGCAAATTGCGCGTTTTTCTACCGAGCTGCCGCTCGTTTTTATCCATATTGCCATGATTACCAAGTTTGTTAAAGACGATGCAGACGTAACCGTTCACCAGGGCCCTATTGACAGGCAGCTTTAAAGTCGTTGAGCAGAGGATAGGTGGTTTTATTCAGCGTCGCAGCAAGTATTGCCCGGATCCATTTCAGAGGATTCAACTTTTGTTTTCGGCAGGTTTCTATGATGGTGAGTATACGTTGTCTGAACAGTTCGCCCCGATGTGACCACACGCCATAGCTGCCTTTTCGCCACAGCACATAGCTTCGTAATGAACGCTCGGC
>NZ_JAKRFA010000065.1:0-12942 GCF_022348305.1 Alteromonas sp. MmMcT2-2 | reverse complement strand
TGCTGCTCGAATAAGTTGAGCCAGTCTTGCACTTCTCTTCGTTGATATTGCGGCATGGTCATTCTCCTTAACAAAAAGAGAACACCATGCCGTAGCTAACTTATGAATTGAACGTGGGGATTACCGGACGGACACAGTTTCGCCGGAGTAATGGCGTTTATTTTTAGTGATTTGGTGGTATTTCCAGTGTTGCGGATTCAGGCGCAGTACTATGGCTGGAAAATGGCTATCTATATACTGATTGTATTTCTATGTGCCCTTGTAGGAGTCTCGCTCGTCATGCACTACGGACTCGATCTCTTGGGGCACTTACCAGATGCCTCCGGGTTTCAGTCGATGACCGATCGGGAGTTCTTCAACATTGATTACGCTTTTTTCTTGAATGTGGCCTTTCTTACATTAACCGGCGCATTCATCTTTTGGCATTACTCCAAAAAAGAGAAATCGACCTCAGGCAGTAAAAGCCTTGGCGATTGGGTATTGCTGACGCTTTCGATAATCGCGTATGTATGGCTTGCAATTGGTATTGCTGTGCTTCCATTTTTATAGTTTACAAGCGCAACTTTATGAATTAGTTAACTTTCATTTTGAGTTTTAATATTAGAAGTTGTTCTAAGTTTCAAATCAGTCCCATAAACGAGCAAAGTTTCTTTCATTTAAAACAAGGAGCCAGTGAAAGACGCTTGGAACGCCTTTCACTGGTATTGTGACAGTATAATATCCTCAGCTTCAATATAGCGACTGCTCTTCATTTTAATTGTTAGCCCATTTCTCAATTAGATCTTTGTTCATATTAAAAGGCTAAGAACTTCGGCTGTGTGGGGGATTTATAAAATCAGCTGCCATTATCAAATATAGCTAGGGAAAGTGACTGTCCTATTTACTTTCACAGTGAAACTATGGCTTAGTCGGTCGCAGCGAACGCTGAAGATTCGAAGGTTATGCGTTAATAAAGCGTTCAACGAATTTCAGACACAAAAACCGACTTGCGTCGGCTTATTGTTATCTCTTTCATTGGTAAGAAAAGAGATGGTACCAGTGGGCGGACTTGAACCGCCACCAGGTTTCTAGATTCAGACTAATAGGTCACGTTAATGTGTATTAACATAACCTAAAAATATCTATATAAAACAGGTAGCTATTGTAACTAAGCCATATATACTCGAAGTAAGCGCATTATTTTTTCTTTGCAAATGGGTATTTATGGCTAAGCAGTTAGCAAGACACGACATCGACGACACGCTCTACGTTTTCCTGCAAGATAACAGCAAAAAGTGGTACGCCCGTTTTCAACTTTTCGGGAAGTGGCATTGCAAATCAACTAAACAAGTTGATAAAGAAGAAGCTGTAGCAGCGGCTAGACTGTTACGTATGGAGTGGAAAATAAAAGCGGAAACCGGAACACTCACAACGAGCAAGCGTTTTCGCGATGTAGCTGCAAAAAGCATTCTTGCTATGGAACATGAGCTTGCTCACGGCGGTGGAAAAGTTAGCTACAAAGACTACATTGGGGCTTTGAAAAAATATCATATTCCATTTTTTGACCGTACATATATCACTTCTATTGACCAAGACAAGCTTAAAGAGTTCGACATTTGGCGAATACAAAAGGCTGGTAAGGTTCTTAACAAATCGACTCTTCTAAATCATAACGCTGCGCTACAAATGGTGTTTAAAGCAGCGATTGAAAACCAATGGATGTTGCCAGTTCAGGTTCCAGTATTAAGCAACAAAGGAGAGCAGGGGGCTAGACGTGCTGCTTTCAGCGAAGTTGAATATGAGAAGGTCGTTGAAACTCTCGAAAGTATGAGAGACAACAGCCGTAAGGAAAAGACAAGGCAAATAAGAGAACTTTTACTTGATTATGCTGACGTAGTTGTCAATACAGGTATTCGTCCTGGCACTGAAATGGAAGAACTGACTTGGGCTGACATCTTAATGACGAGACAAGAGCACCAAGTTATTTTTAAAATCAAGGTACGAAAAGGCAAGACCACTAAACATACTGGCACTAGAACCGTTGTGTGCAAAGATGAATTTGTCTTTCCCCTAATGAATTTAATGGATCGTTTTCCTAATCGCCGACCGTCCGACAAGATATTTCTCTTAGCAGACGGTTCAAGTACCAATGAACTGGGTAGAACCTTTGTATCTGCATTAGAAGAAGCAGAGCTGAAGACCAGCCCAGATGGACCAAGAACACTCTATTCGCTGCGCCATACTTACATAACTTGGCAATTACTTAGCCGAACTTTAAGAGTTGATGTACTTGCTCGACAATGCGGTACTAGCATTGCGATGATAGAGCAACACTACAGTCATGTCGTCCCTAGTATGTTTGAGCAGGAGCTATCCGGAGTAACGTTCGAAAATAAAGAAGAAAGGGCAAAAAGCAAACGTGCGCTCGCACGAGGTTTAAAAACCAAAGAGTTACTTACACAGCGCTTCAAGGTTTGGGAGGCTGAGTACAGAAGGCGTGGTTGTATTTAAAGCAACGGTATAGTTCCTGATACTCATGGCTCAAGTGTATGTTCTTTCAATATTTGCTGTTCTGCTTCTAAAATATACTCTTCAGCTCTCCGCCATGGCAGCCTACGGCCAGCATTTTTCATTAGAGTTAATGAGGTCCTCGCTTCGTCCGCTGTAATAAGCTGTAGTATTACAAGTTGTTTTAAGAGCCACACTGTGCCCATGACAACAACAGCTTCATTTTCTGCTGCGGCTCGTAAATCTTTGTCTCCAGTAAGAAGTGGGCACTGATGATGTTTCGCCAACGCAAGCGCAAAACAATCATTGCGGCTAGGTTTTCGATATTGCTCAACAAGCGCTACGCTATAACTTACTAACTCTCCCTCAAGCTCATCAAGTCTCAAACCCAGCTCAATTAAATGGTTGTGTTCTTGTTCTAGTTCTTCGTAAAACAAGATATCGGGGATGGAGAAGTTATAAGGAAGTTGGAACATTTGTGGCAGCAGTTCCCCTTCTTCCATATCAATTAGGATGTTTGCGTCACTAATTAGTAATTGCATCAGCCATTCCTAGCTTACGTTCTTTGTGGAATGCTGAAAGTGGCATTTTTAAAAATTCAGCAGCTTTTGATTCTGTGATGTAATCTTCCGCTAACGCTCGATAGACGAGCTGTTTGTAAAGAAATGTTGTTTCTTGAGGGTAGGCGGTGCCTGGTTCCCGTGTACGCCACTTGAGCTTATTGAATTTCATGTAATATTGCTTTTGCAAAGATGATGAAATTACGTTTGCCTGACCCGCACGAACCAAAATGCCCATCATACTAATGCCAAACTCTTGCTTAAGCATAAATAGCTCACGCGGCTCAAGAGCCTGCCGATATGTGCCAAGGTGTTGTTTGATTGCTATCAAAGGTAGTAAAAAGGCACCTGCAAAGTGGTTGCATGCTTTCTCTTCGTCAATAGTATCAGGTAACCGACCGTGCAATACTAAATGACCTAGCTCATGAGCTAGTGTAAACCGCTGTCGATCTCCAGGCTGTGTTGTTGATACAACAATAACTGGTGACTCGTTGATCTGTCCGGCTAATCCATCAAACTTATTACCTATATTGACGTCGGTACAGATAACCATAATGCCTCGAGATTCAAGGCAATCGATCATATCAGGAATAGGGTTAAGACCTAACTGCCACTCTTTCCGCATTTGTTCAGCAATAGATTCAATTGCTTCTTCAGAATCAACTGTCTCGGGTAAATTATTTGGTAGAGTAAATTTACTTATCGGACGGACAGAATCTGGAAAAAGGTCTAGCAATTCAGTCCATAATTCAGCTTGATCTAGAACATCGCCATTTATACGGTCGAGAGTTTTCTGTGGGGTGTTAGAACGTTTTCGGTACTCAACATGTCCCAACGCCACTTTTGTTGGTCGAAAAAAGTATTCTGAGCGGACTCCTAAAGTCTTTGCGAGTTTATAAAGTTTCCCTGATGACGGCATTGCTTCGCCATGTTCGTACTTCTTAATAGCATTAGCAGATACACCAATTGCAATGCCCAGAGCGTTCATAGACATACCTGCAGCTTTACGAGCTCGCATCAAACGTTCTGAAAACATAGTCAATCTCCCAAGGGTTTATAAATTTAATTATTTTCACTAAATTATAAACCACGGGTGAGTCGATGTCGATGTTTTAACTAGGCCGCAATTAGTGAACTTGTGCTAGTACCTCTACTAAGACCTACGACTCTATGGATTATCACCATCGGTTACTATCGCTATTTGAGCTAAAGAGAAAAGATATATCTAACTTGGCCAATTGATACTTTATATGACTTTCTGTGGTGCCCCAGTAAAGAAAATTGCTATTCCAGGCAAGGCTGTTCATGCACGGCAGAACATCAGAGTTAACATCCTTTGGTACATAACTTTGAGAAATACGTTTATTACTTTGTCTTAAAAGAAGTAAATCAAGCCAATGCTTCGTTATGAGTGATAGGCCACAATAATCTTAGTATGACTGTGCAGCGTGCTTAATAGAGTACATTTTGATAATGGAATTGATGTTCTAGGTAATTTTTTGTCGATTATCATTAATTCGCAGTTGTGTAATTCAAATTTATGAGGGTGTTTACTAATCCTGAGCTCAGGATTTACTTCTAGGTAATGGTGTAAGGCTTTGATTAGTAATCTTATATTTTTTAATTTTTATGATATTCCTAATTGTTCTACCTTTTTATTTATTTTTTATGCAGATCGCTGTCGTTTTTTCTAATTCCTCCGTGAGCGGCAACTTTGTGTCGCTGATAGTCAATTAATTTGTTACGGAGATTATAATGAGTTTATTAAATGAAGATAAAATTTACGAGCTAGTCGATCTTATAAATGATTCACACTGCGATTTTGCAGAAAGTGTTACAACCCTTTACATCAATCAGGCTTATAATGTTATTGGCTTCCCAAACTTCAAAAGTTTCTGTACTGAAACCTTTCCAAGTATAAGTTACTCAATGCTGTTTGAACACGCAAAAGCAGGTGAGATAGCTTTAAGCTTATCTCTACCTGTTGGTAAGTATTCCAATTCATCACTATTAGCAATGCGTAAACTCAATGTTGATGTCAGGTGTCGAGTATGGCGTAAGGTCTGTAAAAATCTGAAAATAAAATCTGAGCCCTCACCGGAAAGCGTCACAAAGAAATTTGTTGAACAATGTATTAGCGAAACTGTTGATGCCCCCAAAAGTGGGCCAACTAAGGATGTTGACTTCTCTCGGTTGAAAGAAGCGCTAACGATCAAAGATGAAAAAGCAATTGCAAAAATAATATTTACGCTAATTGACGACGAAGAGCTAGTGCAAGCGCTAATTGAAGACCTCGAGAATTGCCTCATAGAACTGGAAAAATCAGAGGAGGAACTTTAATATGCGCGGAAATACAATCAATGTCGACATAGACGCCCTAAACATTTTAGTGACCGGGCTATCAAATGAAAACTTGGCCCAATTTGAGCAATCTTTGTTCAAATGTGTGGAAAAGCTTTCGTTCAAGAACCATTGTTCACCATACGCCATCATGAAGCGCTCTAGAAGTTACCAGCAGAGTGTAATTCTGCCGCTGTGCAAAGAATTTCAATATGGAAAGGTAAACACTGAAACACCTTGTTTAGTTATAAGCACTGGTTACAGATACTCTATCGATGAAAAGCTTCTAATTCAGTTGAAAGGTTTTCCGCTAACCAGATATCACTATGACGTTGCTCGTTTCTGGTTTAAATATCTCACCCGAAAATGTAATAAGAGGCAAGGCTTCACTCCCTTGTTCAGTATATCAATGTTTCATCTAGCGACTGATTTCTTTCGCCCGCTTGGGTCAATTGGCGTTGAGCTACGCGGAAGCAAAAAAAGTGCGTTTTATGTTGAAAATGGATCACTAACAGGAGTAGGTATCGGAAGTTTGCGGTCCGCAGTCAGAGTCACAGCGTACAGCCGAAACGAAAAACTCTTGAGGTCTGGCAGACCGAGTGCACCCAGTCTAAACAAGCCTTGCACCCGCATCGAGAAGAAAGTAAAACTGAAGAATGCAACCTGTTGGGAGGAGCTGATTTCACTAGTTGATAAGCATATAGCTCTCGACAATTTGTTTATCTACGACCTCGATAAGTTATTTACATCGACTCAGTTAGACTTCAGATTACTAAACTGTATTAAGAACTTGGGTGCTCATCAAGTTATTGCTGCTCAGCAAAGTGATAATGAGCGGAGAAAGCTGAGAAGGTTGATGGCTCGTCATCGAATAGATATTCATTCCGGGGAATACAGCTGGGATTATGGACCCTCTATCAAGTACCTCAAGCACTTTTGCAGCCCTTTTCGTAAGTGGGTTAGTAAGAGGGGGCGATGTACCCAAAAGGAGTTCGTTGAAACCTTCTTGAAGCAATAACAATAAACTTTAAAAGCTAAGGTGCCTGCGTACCTTAGCTTCACTACACTGGTACAAAACAGCCGTATAACCTCTCACAAAGCCTCGCTATCATATATTCAGCTTTTCACAGCAATTCCATTCTATTTCAATACTTTTAAACTAAATATCGGAGCATTTTATGAATGCAGCATGCCCCTATGCGCTGTATTTAGGTCGACTTGCGCCTAATAGTCAGCGCTCTATTGCTTCACAGCTAAATAGTATCGCCGATTTGCTACGTTGGCCCGAAAAAAAGCGTGAGATGATGTACCACAAGATAGACTTTCAGCAGGCTAGTCATATCAAAGCATTGCTTATTGCTAATGGCTGGTCTGCACGGTCTATAAACAGAGCAATGACAGCAATACGCAGTATTGTAGGCGTTGCCGTTATGTCAGGTATGGCGCCTGAAATGCAATTAGTTCAGCTCCGTGCTATCAGCAAAGTGAGCCACGGCGCGCATGACGGTAAGCCGCTTTCGGTTAAGCAGGTTCAAACGCTATTCGCACATTTGAAGCAAAATACGTCCGTACTCGGTATCCGCAATTATGCTGTATTGGCAACACTTCTAGGAACGGGGCTACGACGAAGTGAGCTAGTTGCGCTATTACTTCAAGACTATGTAGCAGGCTCGGCGCTTATCGTGAGAAAAGGAAAGGGGAACAAGAGCCGTACCGTTCACTTACCGGAGTGGACGCATGACGCGCTAAACGAATGGATAGTGCTACGTGGTAAACACAAAGGTTATTTGTTCCATAGAGTAGCGAGAGGTGGGAGTATTAAACATGATACTCACTTGTCTTCATGTGCTGTTTATTCACTAATTCGTAAATCTTTGTCCGCCATTGGCATAGAGGGCGTGTCACCACATGACCTTCGGCGTACTTTCATCACACGTTTACTCGAGCAGAATGTCGATTTAAATACCGTTCGACAGATGGCTGGGCATGCAGATATCAGTACTACGATCATGTATGACAAACGCAGTGAAAAGGTCATGCAACAAGCTGCCTCTTTACTTTCCTACAAATTGTGAGGTCTATATGTCTCATAAAGTATTAAGAAAGTCTGGTGAGTTGCATTATCTGGCGTGTGAGTGGAGCAAGCGGTTACTTCGATATTTGCCATCAGTTGATACCGATGTACTTAGTAAAAGCCTTGCGTCTAATCTGCGCGGAAGCAGTGTTTCTAGAGTACCGTTTTTCAAAGACAGAAATGAAAGCGTCAACTATAAAGCGTGCTTAACTATAAGTGATAGGCAACCTAAGGTTACTAAAACGTTTCTAGACAACTGTAGTTTCATCAGAAGCCTAATGGATTTACCGAAACAAACCGATTCGCTTGTTCAGTTCGCTTTACTTTCTCAAATAAATCAGTGGTTGAGGGCGTTAGCTTCATCCGTGCATTTACAGGCTAGTCATTTGTCTCTGAATGAAATTATTAAAGACATTACAGGCGTTAATGACGAGCAGTTTATTCACGCTACAGCGCGATTAAATCAATATGGTTTCTTACCGGATGTGGATTTTTCGTCGTATGATTTTGGCGAAATACCTAAGGCGCTTATCCGTAAGTTACTTACTGAAAAAATAACTTCCAGAGAAATGCTGGTCGAGCCGCTGCTTCACCCGTCTCCTAACGCTGTATTTGGGCTCAAGGATTTTCCGCATGTAAATACAGAGCTTTTAACGCGATACTTAAATGCTGCTACGCAAGCCAGAAGCGTGGGTACAAGTGTATTGCTGTACGGTGACTCTGGAACCGGCAAAACGGAATTATCTCGCGCTTTAGCGAAAAGTTGTGGCAGAACGCTCTATGAAATCCGCTCTACGGCACTAGCTAGCAACTATGCCGATGATGAATTTAACAGTCGTTTCCCTAACAAGGACAGGCTTCGTTATCTTTCTTTGCTCAACTCATTACTCACTAATAAATCTAACGCTATGTTGTTAGTCGACGAGTGTGAGGGCTTATTTGAAAATGCTGATAGCCAGTATAGTAAAGAGCACCTACAGCGTTTCATTGAGCAAAACGATATCCCTTGTATTTGGATAACCAATTATGTGCAGAGCCTTGAAGTCAGCTTTATCAGAAGGTTCAAGCTCGCTATTGATGTACCGTCATTGAAACCTGAAGAAATAGAAAGCGTTACGCGCTCCTACTTTCGTGGTTTGGGTTTGTCTCTTGTTGTTCGAAAGCAAATTAGTCAGGTAGAGAATATCACGCCTGCGATAGTGGCAAATGCAACTCACATTGCGCATACCATCAAAGCGAAGAACGTCGATGCAGAGGCTGTGGTAAACGATGTCGTCGAGTACTCTCTCAGAGCGACAGAGCAGTGGCAAGACAAGCTCAACTACAAGGGCGAAATTCCGTTTGATGTAAGCTACCTCAACATCAAGCAACCACAAGTCTACCTTGATGATATTACTTATGCACTTAAGCACAATCTACCTAGTCGAACGTTAATTTCAGGTCCGCCAGGTACAGGTAAAACCGCCTATGCTCATTATCTTGCTGAGTTAAACAATAGGAAGCTCTTGCGGATTAAATGCTCGGACGTATTAAGTAAATGGGTGGGTGAAAGCGAACGGAAAATTGCTGAACTCTTCCAGCGCGCACACACAGAAGAGCAGGTTATCCTTCTTGATGAAGTTGACAGCTTACTCAGTGCTCGTGAAGGTCTAAATGCTCAACATGAACTTCAGTTCGTTAACGAGTTTCTAACGCAAATAGAGTGTTTCACGCAGCCCTTGTTTGCTGCTACAAACTTTGCCACCAAACTAGATAAAGCGGTATTGTGTCGTTTCGACTTCAAGCTTGATTGTCAGTACTTAACTTCAGTGCAAGTGCTAGAGCTGTATAAACAGGTAACAAGAGTTAAAAGGCTAAGCGAGTCAGAAAGTGAAACGCTGCTTCAACTGAAATACCTAACGCCAGGTGACTTTGCCATCTTAGCGCGCCGCACCAAATTTCGCCCTAACGCATCAATTCGAGATTTTGCCATCAACTTATTGGCAGATGAAAACCAACGTAAGCAAGCAAAACCCCAACCGGGCTTTATTCGCCCTCACTAACCCATAGAGGTAAATACTATGTCTACATCCGTATTGAGTTCGCTCAAGGTCATCGCTCGCCCTAAAATTGAGCCTAAGCCTCCCGTTATCGGTAAGCGTTTAAAGCTTATTGAGAGACTAGAGCAACAAAAAGAGATGGCGCAATGCCTAATCGACAACAAACGTTTTGAGGCGTTTAAGGAAAAGAAAGTTAAGAACCCTGAAACAGGTGAAATCATCATTCAGCGCAGACCCACCACTGTTCGACCGTGGTATTACGATAGCGACGAATACTACTATCTTGAAATAAAAGTAGGTAATAAACCTATTGAACTTCAAAAAGGTAAACCTGCGATAGACGTTGGCGATAAAGCCAAGCTACCTGAGATTATCGATACCGTTATACAGGCGATTGAAAAAGGTGAGCTTGATAGCGCTCTACTCAAACCAGCTGTTCTTAAAAAGGCAGGGCCAAAAAGTCAATAAAAGTAGAACCGCTGAAAGGGTGATAATCAGTATCGCCCTTTCTCTTTCCGTGGTTCAGCAGTCAAAGGCTAAATGGCAAACCATCACGCTTTGTTTCTACAAGCAACTTAACGCTGCCTATACAACTAAATTAGCTTTTTACGCGACTGGCTTCGACAAAAAGCCAACCTATTTCAAATTAACATCAAGGAACCAAATTATGCGCATTCTTCGCGAAGGGTTAGCTTTGCCTGTTACTCACAAGTTTACTAAGGCAATAACGGTTATGCTCAACGAAGAGGGGATTTCGGGTGATAGTGTGACTATCAACTTTCGTGACCCGACTTACTCTGCCGAGAACGGTGGTTTTCATCCTGTCGAAATTAGACTGGAACGGCAAAATAATGCTTGGCATCTGTGCTACATCACAGACTTCGCTTACGTAGGGAGCGGCCCTTATGTAGAGTTAGCCAAAGACCTCGACTTTGATTTCCAAGCAGGCGTATTTCAAAACCTTTTTGGCGTTTTTCCTATTGAACAGGCAACCGATATGTATCAGATATGGGAGGGTAATTTTTTACATTATTGGCTAGAGCTAGAAGTCTTCAAAGTCAGCACTTCAACATAAGCAAAGTTACATTTCAAAAACTGTAAACCCAAGAACGGCGCAATGTTGCGTGTTTAATTTTGGAGTTTATATGAAAAGTAAAAAGTCAGAAACTTGGTATGTTGTTTTTGTTGGTGCATCCCCTGGTATTTACAGTAGGTATGATGAGGTGAAAAGATATACGCAAGGTATATCGAAGTCTTATTTTAAAAAGTACGATACTAAAAAAGAGGCGCTTGCGGCCTTCAAAAAAAGTAGCCGAGCCGACTATGATGCGAAGAAACACTTCCAATGGGGATACGAGCCACCAGTAAGGCGTTGAGTAGCCTTTTCAGTTGACCTAATCTTGACTGTTTGGGGTAGCCGATATTGGCTATCCTGTTTTTTGACAATACTCATGCAACTAAAAACAAACACTGCTTACCTTCTATGTTAAGGCGTGTAAATTTATCGTTAATCACACCAAAGTTTTCTTAATTGTACGGCATTAGCCTATTCATTGAGTTTTTTCCCATTGTTCAGGAAGCTTGTGTAAATCATCTAGTTGATACTGTTTACTTAGCTTAGGATGCTCCTTTATCAAATCTACTAGCTCAATGCCTGTTTCGATTGGCTTGAGGGCATATGCTTCGTCTAGCATTTTAACAACTTCTTTAAAATACAAAGCTGTTCCGTATTTTTGGATAGTAGGGCTGTTGTCGTATCGAAGCTCTTGCGCAATCGCAATCATCCAAAACATTGGACGCCACCACGAGTAAGAAAAGTCGCAACGTGCAATTACATCCCCTGCGTCTTTTTGATAAGCAAGTATGGTGAAAAAGTTGATTAATTCGTCCAGTTTATAACGGTCATGCTGCTCATTTTCTTTGAACTCTTCAAACGTTGAATATCGAGAAACAAGACTAATCCGCGGCCAATCAGCTTCAGATAGTGAAAGTTGCTCAGCGACAAAAAATCGGCTAATCACAAAGTCAAAGTAACCTCTGCTCGCCATCGCAGGAATAAGAATATTCATTGATGAATTTTTAACATTTTGAAAGTAATCACTACAGTAGGTTTGGAATAATTCTACGATAGCGTTCTCTTTCGCGTATTCAGCTGTTGTATTGTTCGCTTTAGCTGTCTCAGCCAATACTTCTCTAGTATCTTGAAGTTCTTGGATTTGAAGATAAACAGTTAAAATTACTCCACAGAATGCAAATCCAGCAAACAAAGCGTTTATACTACTGAAAACATCAGCTAAGGGCTGGCTGGTAAATTGGCGAATTACAGTTTGCTCGGTGCCTACATACCAAGCGCCTAACCAAAGCCCGAGAATTAACGCGCTAGATGTGGATATTATTAACAGTGTTGTTTTGCGCTTCATTTAAAGTCATTTGTTTTTGAAATTATGCATTTACATTAATATTCCATGAAACGAGCTGAACGTAAACTTATAAGAAGAAAATACACATTTTTAGATTTCATAGGGACGCTACTTTTCATTTAGATTAAGTTAAACTTGAGTTAGTCTGGAATATTATGATTAAAGACTCTCTCTAAGAGGGATTAAAACCATATAAAGCAAATTGCAGAAGAAGAGCAATTTGTTCCAGAGCGCATGGAAGATGTTATCAAACGAATGATTTACAACAGCCTAGAACCGTTGCGCGAAGAAGTGGCTGGTCTCATGGAGAAGCCTTTCAGTATATTTCAGCGCAAGAAAGCAACACCGCGCTTTACGGAGAAGCTGAAAGACTTTGTGAATACATTCTACGGTGGAGTTTATTTTAAATGGAATTAATTCAAATGGACGTTATGGACATGTCCGAACTTTCAAAACGCTCCGAAGGTAAAATCTATTCTTTAGCTATCTGTATATCAAATGTAGAGGAACGGGTAACAGAGATGTACAACACCGTTACCGATACTAGTTGGTTAAAACCATTAGATATTATTGATGAGCTGACTTATTCGTCGCGTTCTCAACCGACAATTGATAAAGTCGTTAATGAGATTCTCAACAACGTGCAAAGCGAATTATCCGAAGAGTTTGGAGAGTATATGGTTTCAGACACAGCTCTCTCGGCGCTAAAAGAATATTTAAGGCATTTGCGTCTTCCTCTTGCGGAGCTAATAAAAGAAAAAATTTCTGGTAATCCCGGTTTCGATTTCCATTCAGAAGCAACGGAAGCGGTAATCACTTTTGGTGAGGCTAAGTACAGTGGAGTTAGCAATGCACATGGAAGAGCATTAAGACAAATAAATGAATTTATTCTCGCTAAAAAGGATATTCAGGAGCTAAGTGACTCCCCCTGTGTCAGGATAGTTGTCGCCTCAGTTTTTCATAGTATTAGACAGGGTGCGGAAGTTAGGCATGAGTGAGACATTATCCAGAAGAACATAAAA
>NZ_JAKRFA010000064.1:0-14527 GCF_022348305.1 Alteromonas sp. MmMcT2-2 | reverse complement strand
TGTGTTGGTTTTTTTTTGGCGAAAGATCTGATCACCAAATGCCATGAATGTTCCCTAACTCTTTGACTTTATTTTACTATTCGTGGGGATAGCTCAGTATTAAATAAGCAATTTTGTTCAGTAAACTCAACAGATATCAAATGAGTCCTTAACGTTACGTGGAGACTATTTCATCAAACTTTCAAACGCTTAAAATCTCTTATATACCATTGATGAAATTTACTGAATCCAGTCTCTCGAGATTTTACTGAGTTATTGTAAATCGCGTCACCAGTTTGTTTGCAAGCTGTAAAACCTGTTTCAAACACAAAGCGCGTCGCTATAGGCGTTTTCTTCGGGGTCGCATCCCATGCGTTACTGAGCCACTTTCGTAACTCATCATCTTTCGGTACAACCAAGCTAATAGTTTGTTTTGCCCGAGTAATCCCAACATAAAACAAGCGGCGGTCCTCTTCGAGTTCAGGGAGTACCGATGGATTTTGACTTTTGCTTTGGTTATTGCCAGGATAGTCATCTTCATAAAGACCTATCAATATCACGTTATCCCACTCAAGTCCTTTACAGGCATGAAGAGTAGAAAGAATAATATCAGAACCATCACTACGCTGCGGAGGAGCCAAAATAAGTCGTAAAAATTCAAGCGCAGTGACGTTACTCGACGCAAGCAACTGTTCCATTCTGAACGTACCACGCTTCTGATCATTCGACCCACTGCGAGACACGCCGCCTATGCTAACACCTCTCATCAATCCTGCGCCCTTTAAAGCCGTAAACACATCAATAGCCGGAGCATTCTCATCAAACTTATTGCAGACAGCTTTAAAACGTACAAGCAGTTCATATTGATATTGGGCTTTCCCTAAAATATTTTCCAAGACTACCCATATATCAGATTCAGGGCGGCCAATTTCTTCACGAGCTTCATTAAGTTGTCCCTTCTTCCATTTGAATCCTGCCTGCTTCAAAAACCCGTAAATAATTGACTGCCTATGTGGCATTGTTTCCAAAAGGTGTAAATCACCGTGAATACAAATCAACATACCAACCACCAGCATTCCGATCTCGGCACGAGTATGTATCGATGAATTCCCATTTAGGTAACGATAAGGTAATTGGTTCATGCGTAATGCAATTTCAGCCTCTGCGAGGCTTGCTTTCGTTCGAGCTAGAATAGCCTGTGTCTGGGTGCTTGTGTGTAAGTTATTAAACACGTTGTAAATATTATCTTCAAAATACAAATTGATCTCAGAATGAGGCGTCGTGGGGTGACTAATGCACAGGTTGCTGAGCTTTGTGCTATTGCGCCGAATTACTGAGTTTGCCATCAAGGATACCTTATGCCCAAATCTGAATGTACATGACAGGTGAAACACTTTGGTGTTGGTAAAATATTGCTCAAAAAGGCCATCGATAAAATCAGGCCGAGCGCCTCGCCATTCGTAAATACACTGATTGATATCGCCTACTGCCATCACGGACGAGTTCGGTCTAGCAATAGCCTTTATCAGCTCATTTTGGATAAAGTTAACATCTTGATATTCATCAACAATAATATGTTTAAAACCAGTTAACAATGAAGGGGGCTTTCTTAGCAAAAAAACGGCCTCAATTAAGCAATCATCAAACGTTCGTAAATGTAGCTCGTCTAATAGCTCGCAGTATCGACGGTACGACCTTAGGTGCTCTGGCTTTTCTTCTCTCAGTATTGGGTCTGCGGATATATCACTCGGTTTAATACCTTCAGCCCGGCATCGTTGAACAAATAACTCAAAGTCTTCAATATCTTCTTGAGGAACAAAGCTTTCTTCATGATTAAAACCTGCTCGGTAAGCCTGCTTTACCACTTGTTCATATCGGCGGTCTTCCGGTGGGAGCAGCGTTCTCCTATTCGTTAGCTGCATGCGCTCTGCTGATTTAACAATACGCAGTGCTAAGCTGTGGAATGTCAGAACTCTTGGGGTTGAATGGGACCTCAGAGCTATCTGTAATTTGTTTTCAAAGCTTTCTCGTGCAGATTTGTTGTACATTAAGATCAAGATAGAGTTTTCAGCAAGCCCTGTTTTTACTAATCGCTCAATGCGCTTAACCAATGTTGTTGTTTTGCCGCTCCCCGGCACTGCTTTAACCAGAGCATTACCTTCAGAATGTTGAACAACAGCTTTCTGTTCCCAGGTTAGACGCTTGCTCATCAACTATTCTCGTATTCGGCGCATTGTCGTGCCTCAGTGTATGGCACTTGCTTCGACTTTTTAGTGCAATTCAAATAACCACTATCCCATCGGTTTGAATATTTGCAACGTAAGCACAAACGGAATTGATGATTGGGATCAATATCATTAATCATACCTATTAATCGCTTTTTCGTATCCTCAGAGGACAGTGATACTGGCCAAGTATTCGAGGATGAGTTACACCTTAAATCAACACCCTGTAAGGAAGCGTACTCTACCTTCAAACGTCCCGTTTCATTCATGCTCCACATCGCCATCTCAATATGACCCGCTGAGCACTCTCCGCTGCATGAATCTTGAGTTTTTGGCTTTGGTGAAAAGTTATAAGGCGTCAGTCGCTCATCAGCAGCCTCGTACGTACCACTCAGTAACATGTGAATGTCTGATTCTGAGGTTATCTTGAATTCTAAAATTGGAATGCCGCTATTTAATTTTTCCTCAGAGCAAGGATGTGTTACGCATATCTCTACATAGCAACGTCTGCTGGTTGCTGAATCACTTAGCATAATATCCGGCTTTAACCCAAGGACATTGTCGTATTTCTCTAGTTCAGCGGTATCAAAGAGTTTCGTCATATCATAAGTTGCCGGCTCTTTTTTCTGGCAACGAAACCCTGGATCACCTAAAAGTACTGAACGGGCACCAGTGCAACAAACCTGACGTTCTAATAGCAAAGTTATTGGCTTTGCCAGACTCAGAGCGTGAGTATAACAATACAAAAAAGCTTCTTTAGCACATTTATGAAGATAGCTTTCTGAAGAACAACAATCTTGAAGATGGCGAAAGTGCTTGGCTTTCTGCTCACCTAAAACTGGCGTAAGTTTTCCACCGCATCCAGGGCAGGTATATTGCTGTGATTGCGAAGCTTGAGTGATGTGTATAAGCGTGGCATAAGCATCCATTGCATAGGCATATTGTATGGAGTATTCCTTTCTTCTATCCATTACAAAATAATTCCATGAAACTCACCAACCACGATGTTATATAATGTCAAAGCCAAAAACTACCGCTCAGTCAAACCTGAAGACCACGGATATTCGTAACCAGTCATTGGTTTTTTCACAACTTGAGCGAGTAAATTTTGACTAACAATAAACGCAATTCACTCTTAAACCTTTTATGTGGTTGCGGCTGTGTGTGTGGTGATCATGTATTACATGATTCAAAATACGTCGAGTTTGGTTATATGCAGTATCCACGTCTTATCTGCCGGAGCCTGCCAACTTACCGAATAACAGTATTAGATAAGATATGGGCAGTACAACTTACTAAATGTACGATTAAAACAGCCACCCGTCCTTTGCTATTCATAATTAACATCTCGAATATTAATTCAGCCTGAACATTCATATTCACATTACTTTGATTGATAACTTCTTCTCAAGACGAATATTTTCTCGCTGAAGCTCCGTGTTAGCCGATTCCAAGCTATCCACTTTTCTTGATAGAGCCGCTATTTCTTCGTCCTTACTTACCCCAATATCTATACCTAACAGTTCACTCATGGGGTCAGGAATAGTTTGGAACCGCAGCGCCTTTTCTCGCGTTTTCTTTAGCTCTTTATTCAAAGACATGATTTGAGATTTTTTCGCTGCTTTTAGTTCAACAAGCTCTTCATTGAGTGACGTGACCTTGTCCCACGCCGCAACCACACTTTTTTTAAAGCGCTTGATATACCCCTCTCGCGTTTCCTTAGCCATTCTGAAGTAACGCTGTCTGTCTTTCGTTTGGGATTGCCGGGTAACGCCTGAAACGGATGTAAGAAAGGCATAGTCATTCATAAGAAGTTGAATGATGCTATTGACCGGGCCAACCACTTTTTTCACTTCCTTAGCGACTTCCTGTTGAATGTGGTTCTCTAAAGCGGTTATTGGGTTGGCTATGTCAGTAGACGGCGCTTTTTTATTATCGTAACGCTCTATTTCACGCTCTACGAGGTCAAAGAACTTCAAAAACATAGCGCGATACCCAAGCTCTGAGACCTTTTTTCCCACCAAACGTGGGCATATCGACGAAAATTTTCGATACTCCAATTTGATATCAAGCATAAGCATGGCTATGACCACCGATTTCACATCGGGCGTGATGACATAACTCTCTAATCGCTTAGATGCCAACTCCACACAATCCACCGCTTTTTGTAATGACAATGCATCTAGTGTTTTCAGCTGACCATCGATAGCCAGCTGCTCGTAAAGATTCGCTTCAATATCGGCGAACTCAGACTTTAAAGAGTCTATTTGAGTAAGTACATGCTCTAAGGAAGGTTCCACCTGCATAGCATCATTCTCATCGCATAATCTAAGATTAGGTTTGGCGTTCATGTTAAGGCTCACTATGTTATGTACTGACCATTGTATTAACGACATTCAATAGATAGTGAACAACGGCTTATATCACTAATAAAGATAGATTTTTTCAGCAGCAAGCAGATATTTAACAATTTATACTTAAATCTTCACTTTTCTTTCGCTGTCAGTTACTTACGATATTTTCGTTCAGTAAAAGAATATGACTTATAAGGGTGCAATTTACCTAAAAATTAGGAATTCACCTGAAAAGCACATAAACGTCTGATGACAATGATTAATTTAAGAATTAAGCATACGTTGTGCTGATTTCTGCTCAAACATAAAAAAACACAACACCATCAACTAGTAATAACTTAAATTAGCATGAAATATAATCAGCGCTATAAATTTAAATCCAACGGCTTTTTCAATAACAGTCTGGTAAGTTTTACCGTCAATTCTCAAAAGATAATCCGTGTTATCTCACGTTGGCCATACCTGTTTTGGTCACATCAAACTCTTCACCGTAATGCACCCGCATCGCTGAACTTGTCCATCCACCCGCTTTTTGAATTTGATCTAATGAGACACCCCGCTCAAACATGGTTACTACACCTCCGACCCGTGTACTATGACAACTCGGTTTGAATTCTAGATTGAGTAAGGAAGCTAAGTTCTTATATCTAGCTGTCGAAGGACATAAAAATTTGAAATTTAGACTCCATCAAAGTGGTTATTCAAAGAAAGTTTGCCGACAAATTTCGAAACTTATTTGTGGATACCTAGGTTACAAAACCTACAGGCGGCTCTGTACGTGAAACGGACATTTCATAAAACACAAAATATCGTTTTTAAGAGGAAACGGGTGTTACTATGAAGCCTGAGCAATTAGCTGTTATGAGTCAATTTAAGGAAATGCTATGAGCGTCATACCTTTAGTGAAAGAAAAAACATGGATAAGACTTGGGTCTGGTATTTATGCATATGTATTTAACGTCATATCTGAAACCAAGCTTAGCATTGGGTATTATCAAAACAACCGAACAGCAGTAAAAGAAAATGTTTTGTGGAGTGATAATCAATGGGAGTTTGAGTCTTCTGGGCCTTCTGGCAGTTACTTACGGGGTGCAGATGAGGCTATTGTTAAACGTGGCCCTCTTGTGTAATTAAAAACACATTACGAGTTACTCTATTTGACGTAAAAAACGCAACTGAGTACGGTGTTGGCTGCAATCAGGGTACTGTGCAATGAAAGGGATATGTAAGCTATGTGCCAAGAATGACGATTTGAGAGAAAGTCATTTTATTCCGAAATTTGTGGGTAAATGGATAAAGAAGACTTCTGTTACGGGATATATTCGCGAGAAAAATGAAGTCCAGAAGAGAGCACAAGATATTGCTAAAGAGCATTGGTTATGTGGTGATTGTGAACAACTATTCTCCAGGTGGGAGCGCGAGTTTGCAAACAAGGTTTTTTATCCGTTTGTGAATGAAGGAAAGTCGGTAGCTAGCTACGGTAATTGGATGTCTAAGTTTTGTGCTTCACTTAGCTGGCGAACGTTAACTTACATTAGAAGCAAAAACCCGAATGATGAGAATGATGGAGAGCGCAAGGTACTACTTGATGCAGCGCAGGAGCACCTTAGGAAGTATTTGATTAGTGAAGCTGATAACTTAAATCAGTATGAGCAACATTTGTTTCCATTGGAGAAAATTGAATCAACAGATAGCCAAGATCTGCCACCGAGCATCAATCGATACTTTCTAAGAATCATGGGCATGGATATAGTTGGAAATAGCACGGACCAGTACGTCTTTACTAAGCTACCGTCATTTATGCTTCTTGGCGTTATCAAAGCTAGAAATGTAAAACCAATTAGATCTAGCCGGATCGCGGTTAATTCAGGGGTTCTTTCGCCTAAGAAATATAGATGGCCAGATGGCTTGGCAAGTTACATATTCGAAAAGGCTGACGAAATTATAGAGTTGCATCAACGCATACCTCAAATGCATTTGGAAAGTTTTGATAAATACATTCGAGAAAATCCTGAAAAGGTAATAAAGTCTAGGCAATTTCAGGCTTTTCTGGATGACTATGAGAGGTTCGGCGATGATGTATTTAGCTAACAAGGCGGTGCAGTGGAACCAGTTACGTTTCAATGCTCAGGCCCATTGACCACCGTGTTATAAGTAAAAGGAGGTCATGAA
Organism: Alteromonas sp. MmMcT2-2; assembly: GCF_022348305.1. Taxonomy (NCBI): domain Bacteria; kingdom Pseudomonadati; phylum Pseudomonadota; class Gammaproteobacteria; order Alteromonadales; family Alteromonadaceae; genus Alteromonas; species Alteromonas sp. MmMcT2-2. The sequence goes on along the minus strand of NZ_JAKRFA010000064.1, from coordinate 7,797 downwards.
ATTTTCATCTAGGATAAAAGCATCTGAAGGTTCACGTGAGCTGATATTTGATGACGCCCCAAAATCTGCTCATGTAGGATTTTACAAGGGGGTGCTTAATCACTTTATTATCAGCCCAGGTATACTTCCAAGACCAGAGACCCTTGACGGCTATGAGTTCAACGAAAAGTTCTGCGCGCTAATTCGTGATGAATTAGAACCTTGGGATTACTCCCAAGAAAATAACTGGGATTGGCGTACTTATCACTTGAAAGAAGGGTGACCTGCAAACATTGTCTTCTTGCCCACTTTTTTTGCCAAGACTGATATTACAAGTTCATCCGCTAGTGGTCTGCTCCGACATTCAAATAAACCGTAAATAGAACAAGAAAATAAAGTTGTGAATCGGGTAAAGTACGATTTTATCTATCACTTGTAAGAAACACTTATATGAATCCCCAGCGCCTTTATAAGTATCTCGACTTTAACGAGGGCTCACTTAAAGCCATAAGCGATGCGACGTTAAAGTTTACATCGCCTAAGGATTTCAATGATCCCTTTGATTGCTTGGCATCTTACTCCGATGATTTTGTTAACCTAAGTATTAAAAATCAGAGAGAGCATCTTTACCGCGCATCTGACAACAAAAAGCTTTCCCCTGCAAATAAATTGATGGCTGGAGTTAGAGCGATGCGGCGGGCTAAATCTAATATTCAGGATGGTGGAATATTCTCACCATTAAGGGATAGCGATATAGGAGTTTTAAGCTTAAGCAGTAATAAAGACAATTTGTTAATGTGGTCACATTACTGTCGTCACCATACTGGCTTTGTGCTTGAGTTTGAACCAGAGTGGTATGGCCCTCGTTCGGCTCTTGAAACACCTGAAATACGCCTTAACTCATTGGTAGCTCTAGAAGTTAATTATTCAAGCGATAGACCAGTGTTACAAGGTAAGGAAAATGCGAGCCAAAAATTAGATAAGTTACTTCTAACTAAATCCATTGACTGGGAATATGAAAGCGAGTTCCGCGTAATAGATAACTTTAGAAAAGCTGGTATACATCCATATAAAAGAAAGTTGTTGAAAGGGGTTTATGCTGGCGCAAAAATGGGCATCAATGAACTAAAAACATTAAAAGAAATAATCGTCTCAGCTAACTACAAACACAGCTTAAATATACAAGCATTCCAGATGGACCTGCAAAGGTACAGCTTCAGTCTGGTTGAACACGAAATACAGCTATAGAGGATTATTATTTTTCCAAAGCTGGGTTGTAAGCATGCAATTTCCGAATTACAGATAAAACCTGTCCCTATACAGTATTCAATCAATGTCTGCATTTGACCGACTCCCGTTGTTAGGCTGCTCAAGACGTAAAACGGACGTCTAGTTTTTTTGCTCTGAAAACAGTGAGGGTATTGCATAGCGATATCTTGCACCGTTTGTTTTGGGGGATAGTTTTCTCAATAAAGGGCCATCGACAATACCAGTTAATGTAAGCCATTTATCGATGAGTTGAAGATGGCGGCGTCACGTAACCCAATCAGTGAATCAGTATCGACTTTAGCAATGATAGCAGCGATATTTTCAAGACGCGTGGGCGCGGCTTGGGACTGGCGGCTGTGCTTTTTGCTTATCTTGTGATTAGTGTATTCGGCAAAGAGTTTTGACTGTCTCCTGGGGTCGGGTAATTCGCTCACCCCAATAAAATAGCGCACTGAAACAATTTTTGGGCGTATGGTGTGATTCTTTAGTAACATTGATATCGCTGGACATGGCCAGCAGGGCGTTATCTTTGCAAAACGCCAGGTATTGATTGAAATCGTACTGATAGGCCCGTTTCGTATTTTCTGATTTACTGGTACTTTTTCTTCTTATCATGCCGATAGACACTATATACACTCTGCTTAGCCATCGTGGAGTTTACATGCTTCTCTATCGACTCCCGTAATCCGTCCATGGAAGAAACCTCATTCAGCGAAGCCAGGCACTCGAGGATACCCTGCGCCATACTATCGACTGTATTGGCAGCAAAAGAGCGTGTCATTCCTGCACTAAAGGCGAACTCTATTAAATCACGCCTCTTAGGAAAAGCTCTGCTCTTACGCATTTTAAGCGCCATTGTATTATCAATAGTTGGATAGATGAGCGTGTGAGTGACGTCATACACTGGGCTAAGTCGTATGTCTGACTGATTGGTGGAGTATTGCAATGAAAAGTTTTTAAGGTGCGCGTCACCGTTTCCAATCAAGCAGTTAAATGCAATCAGCGTAAACATCTTGTCTACTTCTTCAGGGGAGTGTGTATTGCGGTGTGTTGCCTTCATCACATTTTCATAACTACCTAAATATTTCTGGTCTCCAGTGCGCCCCATGAGCGTAGCATAATCCTCGATACCCATTTTATTGCCGTCATTATCTACGTCAAAGCGCTCTACCACATAGTGCTGCAAATCATCTGATAGCCATACCTTGGGGGTATCCAGACCACAGTACTCAGCGCATTTCATGCAAACAAACTCGTTGACTGTCAGCAACGGGAATTCGTCATCAAAGGTTTTAACAATAACGTCTTGTTGTAAGAGAGTCGAACGGGATACCACTACCTTAGGCTGAACGCCGGATGCCATACCATTTAAGTAGTAGCGGTTGAGTAGTTGAGGGAATAAACTTTCTTTGCCAGACCAGTGCAGTATGTCATCAATGGCAATGGGGTCTGGCTCTGGCAAGGCGATACCAGCATCATAAGATAAGTGGCCTATGCCTTTCTCCCCCATAAGCGCCAGTAAGTACATATCATCGACGTTAGCATAGCGTATGAGCTTCTCAGAAATATACCGTCGCAGATAACCTTCAGGCAAATTCTGCGTGAATATTGGATGCAGTGCACCATGCGTATACGACTCAGGTTGGTAAGGCATCGTTAACGATACTGGCAAATCTTCATTAGTATACGTATAGCTAAATTGGGCCGTCCGATTTAAGATACCAGACGATTGTCCGGCCACATGAACGCTCAGTCGGAGAACCTGTTCGGGTAAACTTGCGAGAATTAAATTAGTCGTCATCGTAAATGGCCCCAAGCTCATCAAATTTCGGGCGGTGATTAGTGGGGATGGCTGTTAACTCTAAGTCCATTAGAGTTAAGTAGCGCTCAAGCAGTTGCAGTGATCCCTGATAACGGCCGTTCTCAATTTGTGAGATTCGGGGACGGCCTGTCTTGAGTTTTTTGGCAACATCATCCTGACTCATGCGGTGATGTTTTCGTTTTGCCTTTAGTTGATTGCCGATAGATTCTCTGCTCATTATTCAAACTATAGATGTATCTATATTTATACAAATAGCATTATTTAGCAATAATGTACATATATAAATACATTTAATTTAAGAATAATGAAGGTTACCTTACGTTCGCCATACCTGTTTTCGTTACATCTAATTCTTCACCGTAATGCATCGGCATCGCTGAACTTGTCCACCCACCGGCTTTTTGAATTTGATCTAACGAGACACCCCGCTCAAACATTGTCACTACGCCACCAACCCGCGTGCTATGACAACTTGGTTTGAATTCTAAATTGAGTATTGACGCTAAGTTTTTATATCTGGCCAATAATGCATGATATTGCATCGCTGAATCTTGCACAGTTTGCTTAGGCGATAGTTTTCTCAATAAAGGGCCATCGATAATACCGGTCAAGGTAAGCCATTTATCGATGAGCTCGATAGTTGTTTTTGAAATGTAGCCATACTGACCTTTGCCTGATTTATCGGTCTTAGAGCGCGGGGCGAAGATGCGCTGCTTGTTAAAATCGATATGCACCAGGTCGATAGCCAGAAGATTTGACGCCCTGAAAATGGTATCAATGGCCGTGTTAAAGATGACGGCGTCACGTAAACCAATCAGAGAATCCGTATCGAGTTTTGCATTGATAGCATCGATGTTTTCAAGGCGCATTGGTACTGCTTGAGACTGGCGGCTGGGCTTTTGGTTTATCTTGTGATTAGTGTATTCGGCAAAGAGTTTTGACTGTTTCCACGGGTCCGGTAATTCGCTTACCCCAATGAAATAGCGCACTGAAGCAATTTTACGGCGTATGGTGTGATGCTTCAGTTTGGTCGACATCAGGTAGTCTAGATAGGCACGACACGTTGCTTTAGTCACATTAACATCGCTGGCCATAGCCGGCAGTGCGTTATCTTTGCAAAACGCCAAGTACTGATTGAAGTCGTACTGATAGGCCCGTTTCGTATTTTCTGATTTCAGCTCCCATACGTCATCTTTTAATTCACGTAAATTCTCTATGACGCGTTCGCGATCTGACTCTGCGATCGCCATCGGTACATTATCGACATGAATTAGCATGGAGGACATAAATTCGCTCTTTTTTATTATTTAAGATAATTCGACTTATATTGAATAATAGAGCAGGGGAGAGGGCAGATCAAGAAATCTCTTTTGCGTTACTAGTAACGCTTTGTTTATATCTTATTCTTAGCACAGTGATACGCAATACAAATAGCGTTACTAGTAACGCTTTTATTCTATTTGGTTTTTGAGGTAATATGAGAGACCAGAAGAAGAAGGGGTGAACAATGTCTGACCAAAGCCTTTGGCAACAATTTCTACATGCACAATTAAACACGTTCTTATCAACCTTACAGGAAAAGGATAAGGTTACCAACGTAAATATAGACAAGCTCGAGCGTGATGTTTTAGCGTTAGGAAAAAGCATGGGCTTCATCGCGTTGAGAAAATATATTAAGCCTCAAAAACTCGGTGAATTTGAACAATCTTTCACCATGTTCAAAGCACAAAAAGAGCAAGAGTTGTGGTCTGACTATCTAGCCAACCACCTAGTAAAGTTTCTATCTTCCATACCCGAATCAACGTATCTGAAAGACAAAGAAGCCCTAGTAAATGCTGACAGTGTAACAATTAAAGAATGGCAAACACTGGCCCCAAAAGCCCTATATTCGGCTATGCGAGCGTGGTTACCCCAGGCCTCAATTAAGCAATTTCAAAATCGCTATCGGGCTTATAAGCACCGCGGTATCAAGCGAACTGACACCATAGATGTGAGCCCCCAAACCAAAACAATCATTGATATGGCAAAAGCTGAATTGCATGCCAGTAACTATGATGAGGTATTTGAACTCCTATTCTCAAAGCATTACAACGTCAGTACCGACAGTGAAGTTAGAGCCGTAAAAGAACAGATTTCCGATGCATTACCTGCCTCCAAAAGCCTGTTTTTAGAAGAATTCATGCTTAGATTAAACCCCAATGACAGAAATAGAGTGAAACTGCTCATTGAGATTGCTTTTAATGAAGGCTGGGATAGAGCAAAGACATGTAGAAAGCGAAAAGGGGACCCACGCGCAGAAGCGTTAGTGGACTGCAGTATTTTTACAACTGCTGCGAACTTCTCGACTGACAAAAGTAGTGACTAAGACACCTTGGGAAATGGCGGGTATTGTAAGCCAGGTATAAAGAAGCTAAAGAAAAGGCGATATGTTTCGATTAGTCCGAACCTCTCATTACTATGGAGAACGGAAGGTGTGCACCAGTAACAAAGAGTGTTACAAGGCGGAGAATCGCCCCAGCGAATACCAGGGCATAGAAAAGAAACCATGATTTGTTGAGCCTGCACTCCTTACACATGACCTTATCAATGTGTGATGAGGTGATAACCTCATTAAGCGAGTGAGCATTGCGAGCAGGTTACAGGTAAGTATCAACGTTTGTTTCCGATAATTTATTCCAGCGAATTCCCATCCCATTCATGGTTAGGATCGGGTATAAAAGTTGCCCCCACACCATGAGTGTCAGCTGCTGTAACTAACCACCCACCAGGAACCTTAGTTCGATATGTGTGCCTTATTACACCAGTGGTACCTTCATTTTTGAGATGTTCCCAAGTAAGTTTAGGTGAAGCTTTGGAGCCACTTGTGAAAAGTCCCATTGTTTTCCCTTATTTGATAATTCTGGGTAGTTGTTTTATTGAGAAATGTGCTTATAGCTAGCAAAAACCCAACACAGATTATTGCTTAGCGTGATAAAGCGGAGAGGAGCAGCTGTTGCAACTAACACGACGGCGGCTATCTGTTGCATTATGTGCACCTAAATTTCGAAGGGATTTTGAACCACAAAAAGCGCAAGCTATTCCATTTTTTGTCTTCGCTGTAGGGTTCTTGGCTAAATATTCCTGCAAATTAAGAGGGAATTTACGTTTCCAGCCAACAAAGTTATATCAAGCTACGAAAGCCACTACGGATGTTATTGCTAAGATGTACATTGATTGATAAAACGTGTCCAATGGGATGGACTCCTCCTCAACTTGAATTGTTGTCCTTTTTTTGGTCAATATGGTGATGGTGAGTTACCAGCATTCAAATTAGGAGAAGCCCATGGGCCAGATTACTCGAGTCGGTGTTGATATTGCAAAGTCCGTTTTTCATGTGCACGCGGTGGATAGGTTTGGTGAACGGCAGTGGAAAGGAAAATACTGTCGAACAAAGTGGTTGGATGCTATTGAGAACAAGGTCCCTAAAGGGACTGAAATTGCAATGGAAGCCTGTGGTTCATCTCACTATTGGGGGCGAGAATTACAAAAACGAGGTTTTAAAGTCAAAATCATTCATGCGCAATTTGTTAAGCCTTACGTAAAAAGTAATAAGAATGATGCGATTGATGCAGAGGCAATATGTGAGGCTATGAGTCGGCCGAACATGCGCTTTGTAAGTGTGAAATCAAGTAAGCAACAAGACATACAATCTATACACCGTATCAGGGACAAGTTGATGGTTCAAAAAGCATCCAAAGCAAATCAGATACGAGGACTGGTAAGCGAATATGGGCTAGTTGCGCCAGTGGGTATCAACAAACTGAGAGAAGCCATCCCCCTGTGGCTGGAAGATGCAGAAAATGGTTTGTCGGCGCTTTTTCGCTTGTTGCTACGTGATTTGTTTGATGACTTAAGGCAGCTCCAAGAGCGAGTCGATACGCTCGACACGCTTATTGAGAAAGAAGTCAAAAATGACCCTGTCGCACGTTCGCTACTTCAGTTACGGGGTATTGGTATCCTGTGTGCCAGCGCATTGTCTTGCGCTATTGGTGATGCGAAAGGATACCGTAAAGGTAGGGATTTTGCTGCTTCTATTGGTTTAACGCCGAGGCAACACAGTACCGGCGGCAAGCCTAGGTTACTTGGCATCAGTAAGCGAGGCGATGGTTACTTAAGAAAACTACTTGTTCATGGTGCACGGTCAGTCATCCGGCATGCTAATCGGCATGATGATAATTTAAGTAAATGGATTGAAAAGCTCTGCGCATACAAGCACGTTAATACGGTAACTGTAGCGTTAGCTAATAAAACAGCGCGTGCAGCTTGGGCTATGGTAAATACAAACGAAAGTTATGACCCAGAGTTGATAGCAAGCGCTTAAGCTTAAACGAATTAAGAAATACGAAAAGTTTTCATCCCAATTGCAAAGTAAGATGTGAGATGGCTAACAGGTTAGACCGACACTTGAAAAACCTTACCCGGACGAAGAGCCTTTAAGCTCGTGTGTCCGTTCAGGAGCAAGTGTGCGAATAGCCCATAGAGGTTCGATGCAGTAAAAGAAAATGCATCATTAAGAAACCGGATACACGTTGGCAATCATACCCAAAGTTATCGAACAAATTACTTGCAAAAGAGGAGGAGTCCATACACGTCCGGTAATCCCCACATTCAATTCATAAATTAGCTACGGCATGGTGTTCTCTTTTTGTTAAGGAGAATGACCATGCCGCAATATCAACGAAGAGAAG
>NZ_JAKRFA010000063.1:0-14994 GCF_022348305.1 Alteromonas sp. MmMcT2-2 | reverse complement strand
TCAATTAAATATATCGAAATATGAATCGTCGTTGTGACACTCTTAACGAGTGCCCACACAGATTGTCTTGTCTAAATTTTTAAAGAACATTCACTAGAAGCCATTGCTTCTTAGTGACCCACCCTGTTCGAGTGAGGTGCGCATTATACGCTGGAAGTTTTTGTTGTCAACACTTTTTGAAAATTTATTTTCTGAAGCGCTTCTTCTAAACTCCCGTCTTTACTGGCCTATAAAGGTAGTAGAGACTTACTTCAGGAGGCTTGCTGTTTTGCTTTTCCCCCGAAGCGGATGCGTATTTTAGGGAAATGAGCGCTCACGTCAACAAGTATTTTAAAAAAATCCTTATTTTTCGATCGTTTGCATAAACAATGCGCAATACGTTCATAAAAACCACTAATTCACCGTGCTTTTCACGATCTATAAGGTTAGTTAATTGGTAAGTCACGCTGTGTACTATAAATTAATAGAACAGTATTTGAACGTGTACGTGGATTATTGAGGGGTTTGCATGAAGGTTTCTGAATTTAAAACCGCTGGAAAACTCATAACGGGTCTTGGCGCTATTAAAGCCCTCACGGATGAAATGGCGAGATTATCCATAAAGGAATGTGCCATCGTTACTGACAAGGGCGTTTCTTCATCTGGTCTTCTTGAGCAACTACTCACACTATTACCCTCTTCACCCTTACTTATTATTGATGACATTCCACCTGAGCCTGAAGTGAATATCATAGAAGATAAGTTAGCGATACTTCGTGAGAAGCAAGTAGACGGGATTATCGCTCTTGGCGGAGGTAGCGCTATTGATAGTGCAAAAGTACTTGCAGCTACATACGATCATACTGGCTCCCTCAGTGAACTCTTCGGTGAAAATACGCTTTCAAAACGACGTTTGCCTCTTATTGTTATCCCCACTACTGCCGGTACAGGTTCAGAAGTTACCAATATTGCTATCTTGTCAGATCCGATAGAACAGATGAAAAAAGGAATTGTTAGCCACTGCTTGCTACCCGATGTTGCGATCGTTGCACCTGAAATGACAAAAACCTGCCCCCCGTCCATTACAGCAGCGAGCGGTATAGACGCATTCGTTCACGCGCTTGAAGCTTATATAAGTGTAAATGCCAGCCCAATTACCGACGCATTAGCAGAGAAAGCACTGAAGCTTATCTTTAATTCATTACTTCACGCTTATAATAACGGTGAGAACTTATCAGCACGTGAAGATATGGCCACCGGCAGTTTAATGGCCGGTCTTGCGTTTGGAAACGCGGGCGTGGGGGCAGTACATGCCTTAGCTTATCCACTAGGGGGACGGTTTCATCTGTCACATGGCATGAGTAACGCGGTAATGCTACCTCATGTATTGAAAGTAAATGCGCCGTTCTGCCAAGACAAACTTTATTGTGTGGCTAAGCTTTTAAAGGTATGTGAGCGCCACCACTCAAAAGAGGAAGCAATTAAACTGTTATTAGTTGCTATAGAAAAACTGTGTCGCGACGTAGGCATTCCCGCTTCACTCACCCACTTTAATATTCCACCTTCTTGTGTAGGGGAGTTAGCAGAAGAGGCGAGTAAAGTAACTCGCCTTCTTCGCAATAATCCCAAGCAATTGAGTATTGAAGAGATTGAAGATATCTATCGGCTAGCTTTTTAAAGTGGTCTTACCCACATATTCTTAAAGCTTACTAAGTTGCCGTGATCTTGTAATTGAAGCGGTGCGCATCCGTGAGCTTTGTACTTAGGTGCACCGATCCATTCTGTTGTCCCTTGAATTTCAGTATGATTCTGAACCACTACGCCGTTATGTATTACCGTAACATAACCTTTCGTTGCTAGCGCTTCACCGTTAAAGGTAGGCGCTTTATATATGATGTCGTAAGTTTGCCATTCGCCAGGCGCCTTCATAGCGTTAACTAAAGGAATAGTTTGCTTATATACGCTTGCCGCTTGTCCATTGGGATAGGTCTTATTCTGATATGAGTCCAAGACCTGAATTTCATATCGCTGCTGCAGGAAGATACCACTGTTATTGCGCTGTTGTCCTTCCATACCTGCTTCTGGCTGTGGCGCTTTCCACTCTACGTGCAACTGAACATCACAGAACTCTGCTTTTGTTTTGATATCGCCTGTTCCTGGCTTCACTGTTAGAACACCGTTTTCCAGCGTCCACTTAGCATCACCTTCCTTTACTGAAGTCCAGTTAGATAGGTCATCACCAATTAAAGAGATGGCATCAGAGGGCACGCCTGCCTTATCAAAAGAAACCACTTCAGGAACAGGTTCCCAAACTTCCGTTTTAGAGGCCTGTTGTTCGCGGGTTAACCGCGATTCGCTTTTCTCAGTATCTGCATCTGTCGTTGCGCATGCAGAAAGTGGCATAAGCAAAGCGACAGTTGAAGCGACGAGTGTTTTATTCATAGTGTCAGTACCTTGTTTTATCCGTTGTATAACTGTGTTGTGTTTGGCTGCTCGATAGCGCAGGTTTAGGTTGCCCACGCTTTGTCGCCCTTTTTATAAGGGAATGCACCGTCGTAACGTCCAGGAATAGCCACATATCGAAGTACCTTAGTCGCGCCAACTTGAGACGTGAAAAAGCAATAAAGTGTTAGCTGTTTTAATAACGTAAAGTAGTGAGGGGTTGGCTCATCGGTGCCTGGCTCCCACTGACTTGGCTTTCCTGTTTCAACACCTTGATAAACACCGTTAGCAAGATTCGCCGCTTTCGCTTCTACATCTAGGTCGTTAAATAAAGCCTCTCGTTCTTGCTTGGTAAGCTGAACAAATTGCTTGTTGAAACGACTTTGACATAACGAAGATATTTTCTTAATGCCATCAAGAAAGGTTTTCTGAAGCAAAGGTGTGTAGCAATCGGTTATCAACACAGCCATTGTCGCGCCAACGTTGGCCGCTTTTGCTCCAGGCGTGTCAGTTTGAGGAATGATCACCTCACCCATTTCATTCAGCAAAGCCACATCTTTTTCATTAAATAATGTGTCGCTAAGCGGTACAGCGGGCACATCTGTGTAGGCAAGTACATTACCTGCGAACAATGCTGTGCCTGTAGCAGTTGCTATGAGTTTAAGTAGTTCTCTGCGTTCCATTATAGATTTCCTCGCTTTAACTCTTCTACGGCAAAGTCTGCGGCTCTCGCCGTTAATGCCATATAGGTCAGTGAAGGGTTAACACAGCTGGCCGATGTCATTGCCGCACCATCGGTCACGAATACGTTCGGTGCATCCCATACTTGGTTATGCGCGTTAAGCACAGAGCTTTTAGGATCTCTTCCCATACGCGCCGTACCCATTTCATGAATGCCCATACCAGGTGCGTAGTCTGCATCCCAGCCTTGAACATTTTTAAGGCCAGCCGCTTCAAACATCTCAATAGCGTCTTGCTGCATGTCCTTACGCATCTTAAGCTCGTTTTCTTTAATCTCTACATCCATTGCGAGTACTGGTAAGCCCCATTTGTCGGTGACTTTTTTATTCAAGTACACTTTGTTTTCGTGATACGGAAGAATTTCACCGAAGGCTGTCATGCCTATTGTCCAAGGACCAGGCTCGGTTATCGCATCTTTAAGCCCAGCACCTATACCAAGTTCAGCTATGTCTTTGCGCCAACCTGAGCGGCTTGCACCACCTTGATAACCAAATCCACGCAAGTAATCTCGCTTATCACTTCCCCAGTTTCTAAACCTTGGCACATAGAAGCCACTCGGTCTGCGACCGTAGGTATATTTGTCGTCAAAGCCTTCTACGTCTGCCGAGGCACCTACTCTAAAGTGGTGATCCATAACGTTGTGACCCAACTCGCCGCTGCTGCTTCCTAAGCCACCGTCCCATACGTCTGTGGCGGAATTCATCAGTACCCACGCCGAGTTAAGTGCTGACGCATTTACAAAGATGATCTTGCTTTTAAATACATAGGTTTCGTTGGTTTCAGCATCGATAATTTCAACGCCAGTCGCGCGTTTCTTGTCTTTGTCGAACAAGATCTCTTTTACTATCGAAAAAGGTCGAAGGGTTAAGTTACCTGTTTTAACCGCAGCTGGAAGCGTAGATGCTTGTGTACTGAAATAGCCACCGAAAGGACAACCCAACCAGCACTTATTGCGGTATTGGCAATGAACACGCCCTTCTTCGGGCTTGCTTTGTGTCATGTTTGAAGTGCGGCCATGCACCATGTGCCGCGCGCCTTCATAGGCCTTTTTCACCCGCGCCGCGACACTTTCCTCTACAATGTTCATTGGCATTGGCGGCTGGTAAACACCATCTGGCAATACATCCAAGCCGTCGCGATTACCACTGATACCCGCGAATTTTTCTACGTAGTCATACCATGGTGCCAAATCGTCGTAGCGAATAGGCCAGTCGACTGCAATGCCTTCTTTAGCATTGGCTTCGAAATCTTCTTTGTTCAAACGGTAGCTTTGGCGTCCCCACAACAGTGAGCGTCCACCTACATGGTAGCCTCTGTACCAGTCGAAGCGCTTGTCTTCGGTATAAGGGTTTTCTTTTTCGTTTGCCCACATACCGTACGTTTTTTCATTTAGCGGGTAGTCGCGCTTAAGCACGGGATAATCCACTTTCATTGCTTGAGTAGGCAAGTCTCGGTGAGGAAAATCCCAATCTTCTTTGTGCGCATTTTTATAATCTTTAATGTGCTCGATATTTTGGCCACGTTCTAACATGAGCACTTTCAGGCCCTTCTCAGTTAGCTCCTTAGCAGCCCAACCGCCACTGATACCAGATCCAATAACTATTGCATCATATTCGTTACTCGCCATAACACGTCCTTAAAACTTAATTCGTCGCTGTGCCTGTTCGCACGTTACACATCACAGATATGGATCGCTTGTTGTAGCGACGCTATTCTGTTGGCTTTGGTTTTCGGTGTGGGTATAAACTCTTGTGCTAAGTAGCCTTTAAATCCGGTCTCGACAATGGCTTTAGCAATTGCTTCGTAATTGAGTTCTTGTGAAGCATCTATTTCGTGACGCCCAGGTACGCCGGCCGTATGGTAATGGCCAAAGTACTGATAGTTATCTCGAATAGTTCGGATGATATCTCCCTCATTAATTTGCATGTGGTAGATATCGTAAAGCAGTGAGAAGTGCTTAGAACCTAGGCGTTTGCAAAGTTCTATCGCCCATGCAGAATTGTCGGCCATGTAATCAGGGTGGTCGACTTTGCTGTTAAACAGCTCCATGAAAATCACTACGTTGCGTTTTTCAGCATGAGGTAAAATGCGTTTTAACCCTTTAACCGCATTTTCCAGTCCGTCTTCTCGTGACATGCCTCGGGCATTGCCGCTAAAGCAGATAAGGTTTGTATAACCTGCATCAGCGACCAAATCGATGTGCTTTATATAACGCGCTTCTAGTTCGTCGTGGAGCTCACTGTGAATGAAGCCGTCTTCAAGACTTATCTCGGCGCCGTTACACATAGAAGAGTCGATGCCGTACTGCTTTAGCACAGGCCAATCTTCAGGACCTACCAAGTCAATGGCTCCAAATCCTAATTGCTTAACGGTTTGGCACAACTCTTCAATGCTTAAATCGCCGTAGGTCCATCGGCTTACCGAATGGTTTACATTTCCTTTAAGCGGCGTATTCATGGTGTTGCTACCTTTCGTGCCGTTTGTACTCGCTGTAGCAGGCATCGCAGTGGCTAAACCAACTGCTGCTAACCCTGTTCCGGCAATGCCTGCTCCTGTCATAGCCATACTTTGAAGTAATTTTCTGCGGGTAATGTTATGCATCTGCGTTCACCTTTTCCTTTCTGAACAGAATGGCGAATAGCACTAACACAACCGCTGCAAACCCTGCTGGGAATAACCAGACCTGCTGCCAACTATGCGCACCGGTTTCCATCGTGTAGGTGTCGGTAATTGCGCCTGCCACTGCAAAGCCCACCAGCATACCTACGCCATATGTCGCTAAGGTAATTAGCCCCTGCGCTGCACTTTTTACGTTTTCTCCCGCCTTTGCATTGGTATAGATTTGCCCTGATACAAAGAAGAAGTCGTAACAAATACCGTGCAGTGCAATACCAACAATAAGCATGAACAAGCCTTCGTCAGCGTTCCCGAATGCGAACAGTGCATAACGAACAACCCACGCTGCCATGCCTATCACCAATGTGGCTTTAATACCGAAACGGTTCAAAAATACCGGCAGAGCCAACATGAACAATACTTCGGAAACTTGACCTAGTGTCATTTTGCCCGTTGCATTTTCAACGCCTATTTCAGTAAGGAATGGGTTCGCATTCTGGTAGTAAAACGCCAGTGGAATACAAATAAGTACAGATGAAAGAAAAAATACAAAGAAGTTTTTGTCTTTTAACAGTGCCAACGCGTCCAAGCCAAGAATGTCGCGAATAGTTACCGCTTTACCGCTAGATTGAGGTGGCGTGTTTGGCAATGTAAAACTGAATACGCCCAACATTAGCGAGGCAACGCTGCACAATAAGAACGTGTTTTTGAGCATACCATCGGCAATAGACTGTGCAGAATCCCATGAGAAGACATAGCTAATCATAAGGCCTGCCACAATCCAGCCGATAGTGCCCCACACACGAACTTTTCCGAACTCTTTTGACGGGTCGACCATTTGTCCGAATGACACTGAGTTAACCAAAGCAAGCGTAGGCATGTATGCAATCATGTATGCCAACACATAAGGGTAAAAGCTGGCGAAATCATTCGCTTGGTACATACAGTACATAAGCACGGCGCCAACAATATGTAGTAAGCCGAGGATCTTTTCTGCATTAAAGAACCGGTCAGCAATAAGGCCCACAATAAAGGGGGCAATGATGGCGCCCCAACTTTGGGTTGAGAAAGCCATGCCGATTTGTCCACCGTTGGCAGACAGGGTATTTGATAAATACGTGCCTAATGTTACAAACCAGCCTCCCCAAATGAAGAACTGGAGGAACATCATCAAACTAAGGCGTAGGGTTATCATAGTTATTGTTATCCTATTGATGGCGCTTAGCGCTCAAGGCCTAAAATACGATTATTCTTCGCTTCGCTTACGTCTCCACCAGCAAAGTCGTCAAACGCATATTTGCTTGGCTCGATAATGTGTGAAGCGATAAACGGTGCGCCTTCTGCCGCGCCTTGCGCACTGTCTTTTAAGCAGCATTCCCACTCTAGTACTGCCCAGCCTGTGAAGCCATACTGGGTAAGCTTGCTGAAAATACCTTTGAAGTCGACTTGGCCGTCGCCAAGGGAACGGAAACGTCCCGCGCGGTCTTGCCAGTCTTGATAGCCGCCATACACACCGTTTCTACCGTTCGGATTGAATTCGGCGTCTTTAACGTGAAACATTTTGATCCGGCTGTGGTAGCGGTCAATAAAGTCAAGGTAGTCAAGCTGCTGTAAAACAAAGTGACTTGGATCGAAAAGAATATTTGCTCGTGGGTGGTTATCTACCGCTTTTAAAAACTGTTCGAACGAAGCGCCATCGTGCAAGTCTTCCCCGGGGTGAATTTCGTAGCATACGTCAACACCCGCATCGTCGAATGCATCGAGAATGGGTTTCCAACGCTTGGCTAATTCAGCAAAGCCTTGCTCGACCAAGCCAGCAGGACGCTGAGGCCACGGGTAAACCAAGTGCCACATTAACGCACCAGAAAAGGTAGCGTGAGCTTTCAATCCTAAGCGCTTGCTGGCAATAGCCGCACATTTGAGCTGATTAATTGCCCATTCGGTTCGCTCTTGTGGCTTGCCGTGCAAGTGTGCCGGCGCAAAGTTATCGAATAACTCGTCGTAAGCGGGGTGAACCGCCACTAGTTGACCTTGTAAGTGCGTAGAAAGCTCAGTGATTTCTACCCCTGCGTCTTTACAAATTTTAGCAATGTTGTCGCAGTACTCTTGGCTCTCAGCTGCTTTTTCTAAATCAAACAGACTAGGATCGGTAGGTACCTGTATTCCCTTGTAACCAAGCGACGCTGCCCACTTCGCCATATTCTCGAGCGTATCGAATGGCGCGTCTTTTCCCATGAACTGAGCAAGGAAGATAGCAGGCCCTTTTATTGGTTGTTGGTTAGTAGCCATAAACGCTCACCTTTTTCATTGTATGTTTTAATTGCATTACTGCGTTCCTTCCTGACTGACCGACTCCCATTTGGTGTCGCTGTCAGTACTGGCAAGCATGGCATCTATAAATACCATTCCGCGTATGCCTGAATTTATTCCTGGAACGCCATCAGCTTTGCCTTTTTGATTCGCGCGTACCGCTTTAGCAAAATCGGTATACAAGTTTGCCATTGCTTCTAAGTAACCCTCTGGGTGGCCAGCTGGAACACGGCAACGTGCAGATGCAGCATCACATAACCCAACTTGACCTTGGCCGGCTCTATACACTTGATAAGGGGCATCAACAGGGCGATAGATAACGGAGTTTGGCTCCATTTGACGCCACTCTAAACCGCCCTTGTCACCGTAGACACGGATCTTCAACGCGTTTTCTTCACCAGCACATACCTGTGAAGCAATCAACACGCCCGACGCACCCTTCTTAGTTTTAATAAGCGCGGCGCCGTCGTCATCTAATCGGCGTCCTTCAACATGCGTATTTAACTCGCCACAAAGCGAGGTAACACTGTCGTTTAATACAAACTCAACAAGTCCAAAGGCATGAGTGCCGATGTCGCCCATTGCGCCCGTTGCGCCAGAAATTGCTGGGTCGGTACGCCATTGCGCTTGCTTATTGTGCGTTTCTTCTTCGCCAGACAACCAGCCTTGCGGATACTCAACATACACTTTTCGAATTTTGCCCAGCTTACCGCTTTCAACGAGATGACGTGCTTGCCAAACCATAGGATAACCAAGGTAGGTATGAGCCAAGCCGTATAGCGATTCACTGGCGTGAATAACATCTTGAAGCTCTTTTACTTCTGCAAAGCTAACGCCTGCTGGTTTTTCACAGAAGACATGAAAGCCCGCCTTAATTGCGGCGAGTGAAATAGGTACGTGAAGATGATTAGGCGTTACGATAACCACAACCTGCATGCGCTGCTGCTCAGGTAACTTGGCTTCTTCTTCTAACATTGTTTGCCAACTGCCGTATGTACGCGATGTAGAAACATTCAACGCAGAAGCAGTACGCATATTATTTTTTTCGTTGCGGCTAAATGCGCCACACACCAACTGGTAGTTCCCATCTAACCCTGCGGCATGACGATGCACGGCACCGATAAACGCGCCTTCCCCGCCTCCGATCATTCCCATTCGAATTGGTTGCATTGAAATTCCTCTGTGTGCAAACGCACTATTGGTGTTACTAATGCCACAAAATGTAACCCGTTACATTTTAATGGTCAATACAAAAAACAGCATTTTATTAATCTAAAGTTTACAAATAGTGAGGTAACACTTGGGCTTTGCTACCTTTAACCGCCTATTCCTGCACCAAATTTGAACATAAAGCTAGCTCAAATTTACATAAATCCTACAAATAACCTTTGACGTTTTAATGAAAGTGCGTATTCTTTTGCTTAAAATGAAAACGGTTACATATTAATTTCACGTAAATTTTGAATTCGCTACCATCGTATAGACCACACCTCTGCTGGGTTAGGTTTACAATGCGCGAGTGAATTAACAAACAACAATAACGTAAATGGCAAATATTAGAGATGTAGCAGATAGTGCCGGCGTATCGGTCGCTACCGTATCAAGAACATTGCAACAACCTGAGCGTGTTTCTCCTAAAACGCGCAATAAGGTGATGGCCGCTGTTCAGGCAGTTGGATATAAACCTAACTTAATGGCAGTTAAGTTTCGTTCGGGAAAAACGCACAATTTAGTGGTACTGGTGCCTACGGTAGCGAACGTATTTTTTGCCCGTGTTATTAGCGGTATGCAGGAAGCGGCAGCCGAACTGGGCTATTCCATTTTACTTGCCAATACGCTTGGTAATAGTGAAATAGAAAGCCATTACGCCAAGATGGTAAGTACTTCTCAGGCTGATGGGCTTATACAGTTACGTGCGCACAACCCATTTGATGCCACGATGATCAACGACAATGGCCTACTTCCCATGGTGAATGCCTGTGAGGTGATTGACGATGGCCAATATCCTGTTGTGTCGTTAGACAACCGTGCAGCAGCCAAAGCAATGACCGAGCACTTAATTTCATTAGGCCATACCCGTATAGCCATGATCAAAGGACCTAATTCAAGCCCGCTTACCCAAGAACGCTTGGTTGGATATAAAGACGCATTAGCGCAAGCCAATATTACCTTTGATGAAAGCTTGTTGTTCCCGGGGGATTTTACATTACAGGCCGGATACAACGCAGGGGAAACCATTAGTCACCTTGAAAATAGACCCACCGCCGTATTTTGTGAAAACGACGAAACGGCTATTGGTGCCATGCAAGCCTTTAAGCAAGCCAACCTACATGTTCCTAATGACATATCGGTGGCAGGTTTCGATGACATTGCGTTTTCAGCATTTGTCGACCCACCGCTAACCACTATTGCCCAACCTGCAGAAGAATTTGGTAGAACGGCGGTTACGCTACTGGTGGACCTTCTTAACGGAAAAATTCGCAAAGCCCCCAAAGTTATTATGCCGTTTGAACTTATTGTGCGAGAGAGCACGGGCAAAGCTTTGGGTTAATTGATGATAGCGATGCGTCATCACCTATGTACCACTACAGAAAAGGAGCAAGCAGTGAATTTAAGTAAAACAAACTTAAGTAAGACAGCTATTTTAGACGCGGCCAGTAATATTGGCTCTGGCGTTTCAAGACGACAGTTCATTAAATATTCATCTGGTTTACTGGCGGCTATGAGCGCTCCTGCTGTTTTGGCACGTACTAGTTCGGTTCAGGGGCATGGCAGTGATAAAGGAGCTATGATGAAGGGCATGCACAAAAGTGCTGTTGGTCTGCAGCTTTACACGCTTAGAGATATTATGAAAGTAAGTGTGCCGGCTACGCTTAAACTGGTTGCAGATGTTGGTTATTCGGAAATGGAATTTGCAGGCTACTTTGACCATAGCGCAAAGGAAATTAAGCAACTGCTTGATGACAATGGCCTCACTGCGCCTTCGGCTCATATTCAGTTAGACGCGTTCGATACTAACCTGTCACAAATTTTAGATGACGCACAAACCGTTGGTCACAAGTACTTGGTAGTTCCTTGGCTTAGCGAAGCCCAACGTGGTACGGGAATTGCTCCATACCAAGCCCTTGCCGATAAGCTAAATACCATTGGTGAAGCCTGTAAGAAGGAAGGTATTACTCTTGCCTACCACAACCACGATTTCGAATTTGAAGTACGCGACGGTAAGACACCATTGGACGTGCTTATAACTCAGACCGACCCAGACCTTGTTGCCTTGGAACTGGATTTATACTGGACGGTAAAAGCAGGTAAAAACCCCGTTGATTACTTTAAGCAGTACCCAGGCCGCTTTAAACTTTGGCATGTAAAAGATATGGCCGAAGACGGCAGTTTTGCTGATGTGGGCACAGGCACCATTAACTTTAAAGAAATATTCGCGCACGGCAAGTTAGCCGGTATTGAACATAAATTTGTAGAGCGCGATCAAACCACCGACCGCATTGCCACTATTGAGCAAGGCTTTAAAGCAGTAAGCGCACTTAATAAAGGCGTTAGTTAACGCTTTTGACCTTACCGTGGTTATAATGGGCACACAGTAAAAACGTCATAATGTAGTAATTTTATGAGTGAACTTTTCAGTGCCCTTTCTCGCGCCTTAAGCCCCTATTACACCGAAATGAGCATTATGCTTATGGCCACTATTTTAGTGGTGTACGGCGACCTGATTAACGGCCATGTAAAACGCATACTGGCACCTTACCATTTCACCATTCGCGTTAGTTTGTTTGTAGTGCTGTGTGCCTTTGGCTATGGTGCACTAACTTTGTACGGCGCTCCGTTCTTAAAACACACCCTAGCCTACTTGCCCTGGCAGTACCAAGGTGCAGGCTATGTGGCATCGTTTCTATTGATTGGCTTTTTGGCGGAAAGGCGTAGGTATATATAGTTCTTTTAGATACTACCTTTACGCTACTGTTTTATTGTATTGCTCCACAAACTTTTTGGGTGGTAAGCTCATAACCTTTTTAAAGGACGTCGAAAAATAAGCTGCGGTGCCGAAGCCAACGTCTAGGCAGGTATCTAGAATGCTATTTCCCTCTAACAGTAACGGAATAGACTTTTCGATCCTGAAGCGTGAAAGAAACTCGCTGAAGTTGTATTCAAACAACTCTGACATTCTTCGGTTCAAACTTCTAGGACTTATCAATAACTGCGAGGCAGCTTGGTCTCTATTGAATGATTCATTGTGGTAGTTCTTTTCCAATACTGCGATAAAGTTCAAAAAGAACGCCATATCCTTTTCGTTATCAAACTCGGGGATTTTCAGGCATCCAAATTTAAATGCAGGCTCTTCGCTTTCCTCTTCCTCGCGCTCTTTTGCCTCTCTGATCGACAATAAATGCTCAACCCTAAGAGTAATTTCCTCTTTTGATGCAGGTTTTGCCAAAAAGTAGTCCACTTTTTCTTCTAGCGCTGATTTTTCTAATTCAGTTCCGGTTTCCGCAGTTAACATCAATATGGGAATACTGGCATAGCTGACGTTACCGCGAATTTCTCTTATTAAACTCAGCCCGTCCATTTCGTGCATCATTTGATCTGTGATAACTAGATCGACAAGATAATGCTGCATGACATCTAACGCCTGCACACCATTTCGCGCAACTAAACAGCGATATTGGGTAGAAAACAGATCAAATAGATAAGAGCGGAACTCTCTGCTGTCATCAACTATTAATAGTGATTTCTTGTTCGATTTGGCATTTGCGGGTGACAATTTTTCAGCATGCGAATTTACATACTCAATATCATCAATGGGTAACGTTACGGTAACTTTAGTTCCAATGCCTTTCTGACTCTCTAACGCAATTTCGCCCTGGTTCAGTTCAACTAAGGTTTTCACCATTGCTAAGCCAACACCATGACCTTCATGCTCACTATTGCCTTTAGTGAATCGCTCGAATACTTTTTTGTGAAAGTGCTCATCAATTCCTTCTCCGTCATCACTAACGATAACTTTAAGCACTTTACTATCTTGTATAGCGGCTACTTTTATTGTGCCAAGTTCTGGTGTGAACTTAATTGCATTTTGAATTAGATTTGCCAGGATTTTCTCTAAGCTGTCGTTAATGAGCGATATTTCTTTTTTCCCTTTAATACGTAATTCTAAATTCTGCCGCTTCTGCTTAGCTAATGGCTCTAGCGATAGGACGATAAACTTTATGTTATCTGACGAGTAGGATCTGTAGTAGTCGGCTGCCGCCAAGGCTTTAGGGACATCTTGACTCATTTGATTAATCAACTGTTCGACCCTTTTCATATTGTCCTGAACACATATCAGTTCTTTGCTCGCTGCATAAGCTGTTTTGGATATGCCTTCTAACGATCCATTGATGAGCTGAATTGGGGTGCGAAGTTCGTGGGTGATTTCGTTAATGAAGCGCTCTTTGCTGCGAAGCATCTTTTCAAATTTTGATTGCCCATCTGTTATTTCGTAGCGGGTAAGATGGTTGTAGAGTTTAGTAGTTTTGAATTTGTTATATAGCCTGCCTAAAACCCCTACTCTCCACAAACCCAAAACCCCAGCCAATATAAATAAATATATAGTAAAGCCGATATAAGAAGCCCAAATAGGTGGATCTATATCAAAACTAATTGTCAGTTCATTTGCAGTACTTTTATCTGCTGGAACCCGGACTCTAAGAGTATGCACACCAAAGTTCATATCACTCAATGTTAAATTCATTACAGGTTTATTGTGAGAAACCCAAGCGTCATCATCTAATTTAAATTCAATACTGCTGCTTTCATTGTAGACATCACTGACGATAAAGTTGAATGTTACTTCCTTAAAGCTACTTTTAAACTTGAAGTCAAAGTCCTCAGGAAAATATGTGGTATGCCGTCCTTCTCCATCTCCCCATTGAACATAACTAAGGATAGTAGACATCTCCCCAATTGAATTTGCATTGAGACTTTCAATTAGCTTTTCTTCATCCAACAGGTAACTATATTTATCCCCCTTAACTAGCACTTTTTCACCAAGCGCTTCAAAGCTCTTATACTCAAAGTCTGTATCGAAGAGTCCAAAACGAATACCCACTTTAGAAGCTGAGTTGCTTATATTGGGCTTAACAAACAGGCCCATATTAGACGCTACCCAGAGATTTTTCCCTTCAGTAACCATGGCGCCTCTAATGAACCTTAGTTTCTCTAGGCCCAATATCGTGGAAGAGCTAACTTTTCCATTTTTCTTGTTGATTTCTTTTAGTCCAGCACCTGATGTACATACCAAATAGTTTTCTTGAAACTCTATTAAACATTGAAGCCCGAACCAGCCACCTTCTTTAGAGGTAACAGTACGCCAATTGAATTTGGACAATTGAAAATGAACATCATCAAATTCATCAATCGCAACGATTTCTCCTCCACTCAACAAAGAGCTAAAGACCACTTTGTTTGGGGCTTTAATTATGTCACGTATGGTGTTGTCAGCGATATAGTAGTAATTGGCATCGAGTCCATCGTCAAAGTAGAAATAAAAGGCATTTTTACCGGATTCTATATAATGGGAAAACTCGCTATTGCAGAGAACAGAAGGGTCTATTTCATTGAGACGTATAAACGCTCTTTCCTGCCAAGAGGTACAAAACTCTGCCTTATCTTTCTCCAAATGAGTATTGACTAACTCCCCACTCTTCTCGTTTAACTGAAAGAGACCTTTTTCAGTTCGAACTATAGTTCCGTTTTCATTTATTGATGTCTTTTGAATATTTTCCCTTACAACGCTCCCATTAAATGACACTAGGTTCTGAGCTATCCCCACGAATAGTAAAATAAAGTCAAAGAGTTAGGGAACATTCATGGCATTTGGTGATCAGATCTTTCGCCAAAAAAAAACCAACACAG
>NZ_JAKRFA010000062.1:0-16343 GCF_022348305.1 Alteromonas sp. MmMcT2-2 | reverse complement strand
CCAGAAACTGGGATAAGATCGGAAGCGTAGAGCTAAATCCGGAGAATAAAAAAGAAGCAGCTTAACAGCTCAGGCGACAACTACCTTGAAAAACGCCGTGACTGGCATGATAGAGCGCTTTGATTTGATGCATATTCCGGCTAATCCGGACACCGGCACCGGTTTAATCCGGACGCCTGTTTTCCTCGCTTTTCTCTAACCCTATTTTTATCCTATCTGTCCGGATTGCGCCAGTTTTCTCATTGATTCTCCTCCCAACTCAATCCGATGACTGTTGTGGATCAGCCTGTCCAGCAAGGCATCTGCCACCGTGGCGTTGCCTATCATGTTGTACCATTCTTTAACCGGGAGCTGGCTTACCATGATGGTACTGGCTGTTTGATAACGATCCTCCAGTAACTCCAGCAGATGACCGGCTTGCTCCTGGCTCATCTTTTCCATTCCCCAGTCATCGATTACCAGCAGCTGTTTCTTTGATAAGGCCAGAAGCTGTTTTTGATAACTGCCATCCAGCCGTCCTGAACTCAGATCATCCAGTAAACGGCTAAGGCGGTAGTAACGAACGCTGTACGTCTGCTCACAGGCCTGGGTTGCCAATGCGCAGGCCACGTAAGTTTTACCGGCACCTGTTGGTCCGGTGATCAGGATATTCTGGTGCTTTAGCAGGTAGCTCCCGGTTAATAGTTCACTTATCTGAATGCGTTTTAGGCCCCGATCCTCTTTGTAGATAAGCTGATTAGGTGAGGCATCAATACGTAGCTTGGCTTGTCGTTTAAGGCGTTCGATCCTGGCCCGGCTTCGCCCCAGCACCTCGCTTTCAAGGCGCAGACTAAGCCGCTCCTCGAACGTTAACTCGGCGTAGGTGGAGAGTTGCTCCCGCTGCTGTTCAAGGCCCTTGGCGGCGTGACCAAGACGCAGGGTTCTTAGTTGTTCATTAAGCTGATTCATGTCGTTCTCCTAGTGGTAACTATTTGGGCCACGCACATTGCTGTGCTGGATATCCGGGGTGGTATGAGACTCGGAAGATAACTGGCCTTCCCGGTGGTTTTTAAGCAGGTTTCTGATAAAACGCAGATAGGGTTTATTCACCATCAGCGCATCTTTACAGGCCTGTTCCAGGCGCACATCGCCGTATTTTTTGGTGAGATTAAGCAGACCAAGACAACTACGGTACGCTTGCGCGGGGTGATCTTTGGCGCTGAGCTGAGTACTGACAACCTGCCGGGTAGCCGCCCCAACATTGCCACCCCAGTTCAGTAAGCGCTCCGGTGACCACTTCTGGTACTGATGGTTGCTGGGCATATGCTCCGTGTGAGTACTGAGGCCGTGCGCTTTCTGGCTGGCCGGATGTTGAGACACCAGGTTTCCCTGGTGGTAGATCTGGATTAGCCGCACGTTCGCCTCCAGTTCAACATGCTGGCCTACCAGTTGGTGAGGGACCGAGTAATAGTGTTGTCTGTATTCGATGTGATAGTCCGGCCCTACCTTGGCGCGTTTGCTTTCTGTATACAGATAGCGCTGAACCGGGAGAGGTTTCAGGGCGGGTTTATCCAGGCTGTCGAATAAGGCTTTACGGCTCGCGCCCAGTTGTTTCATCTCTCTTTGATTCAGATCGTCCATCAGCTCGCGGATCGCCAGATTTAATACATGGAAGGTATGGAATACGCGGTGGCGAAGACGCATCATGATCCAGCGTTCAACAATCAGTACCGCGTTTTCTGCCTTGGCTTTATCCTTCGGTTTATAAGGTCGCGTGGGCATCACCGCAGTGCCGTAATGATTCGCGAGTTTACGATAACTGTCGTTGAGTTTCGGCTCGTAACGATCCGTTTTGGTGACCGCGGCTTTAAGGTTATCCGGGATCAGAAGCGCTGGCACGCCTCCGAAGTGCGTGAAGGCGTTTGCGTGCGCTTCCAGCCAATGCTCCAGTTTTTGACTTGGGCAGGCTTCGACGTAGGTGTAATTGGATGCCCCCAACGTTGCAACGAAGATCTGCGCATAACGAACCTCTCCGGTATCAGGATTCACGACCGGGATTGTCGGGCCACAGTAGTCGATAAACAGCTTATCGCCGGCAGTGTGGATCTGACGCATACTCCGCTTTTGCATCTTATGCCATCGAAGGTAATGCTCACAGAACTGACTGTAACGGTAGGCTCTGTGCTGATGCTCGGCGACATATTCTTCCCACAGAAGCTGCTTGGTCATGCCTTTACGCTTAAGCTCGATAAAGCACTGGGCGAAATCAGGCATGACCTTATTTTGAGCCGCCGTTTTTTCCCGATACAGGGCCTGTGTTAACGCGGTATCGGAGCAGTTGTCGGTAAGTGGCCAGCGCAATGCGCTTTGTTCAAAGCGCGTCAGGATATCAGAGATGGTCGAGCGTCCTGCCTTCGTACAGGCGGCGATCTTTCTGACAGAAAAACCACATTCGAATTTAAGGCGCAAAATCTCTTTGATATTTGCCATAGATGTCCTCTTTTTTGTCATGCTCACGTCCTCGCTATAATTCAATCGATAACGAGGATTGTGACTAATTGATTTAAAAGAGAAAAGAGAGGGATTCCGGCATTCCGGACAGGGTTTCCGCCTAATCGGACAGTGATTCCGGAGTTAGCAGAAAACTGGCTGGTTTATCCCGGAATCGGTGTCCGGATTAAAACGGAAAGGGTGTCCGGATAATGCCGGAATCGATGTCCGGATTGCTCCGGTGTATGCAGGGGCTGCCACTATATCTGATATTCTCGGTAAATTCAGAACCCTGGATTGTGGCTGGCCGTTACCTGAGCATGCCTCCGATCAATGGCTACATCAGTCACTTTATCCTGACAGGAAAGCGGGCCGTATTAAACCTGATTATGGCCTGATGGATATTGAACTGCGGCGTAAAGGTGTAACTAAACTGCTGCTCTGGGAGGAATATCAGGCTAATTACCCTGATGCTTGCTATAGCTACAGCCAGTTTTGCGACAATTATCGTGAATGGAAATCCCAGCAAAAGCGCTCGATGCGATTTACGCATAAAGCAGGCGAGAAGCTATTTATCGACTTCTGTGGGCCGACATTACCGATTGTAAATCCCGGCACCGGAGAAGTGCGTAATGCCCAGGTCTTTGTTGCGGTACTGGGCGCGTCAAACTACACCTTTGCGATTGCCACAGAAAACCAGAAGCTCGAAAGCTGGCTGGAGGCGCATGTGGCTATGTTTGCCTTCTTCGGCGGCGTGCCGCAATTGCTGGTACCGGACAATCTCAAGTCAGCGGTCACCAGAGCCTGTCGATTTGAACCTCAGTTGAATACAGCTTACCAGTCATTAGCGAATCATTATGGCTGCGCCGTGATGCCTGCAAGACCTCTGAAGCCAAAAGATAAAGCGAAAGCAGAAAATGCCGTACTCATTGTGGAACGATGGATAATGGCAAAATTGCGGCATCAGGTCTTCCATACCTTATCAGGCCTTAATGTTGCTATTCGGGCGTTACTGCATGAACTGAATCAGAAACCATTCCAGCGATTACCGGGAAACCGACAAACCTTGTTTGAATCGCTGGATAAACCAGAGCTGGCCCCGTTACCCACAACACCATGGGAATACACTGAAATCCATATTGCCAGAGTCGGTATTGATTACCATGTCTTGTACAAAGACCATTTCTACTCAGTTCCTCACCTCTTTGTCGGCAAGTCAGTTGAAATACAGGCTTCTAAGCGGCTTATTCGGATTTACTACCAACGCGAGTGCATTGCACAACACATGCGTAGTGACCGAAAAGGTGGCTTTACCTGTGTTGATGAGCATATGCCTGCCAATCATCAGCATCAGAAATGGTCACCCGGAAGACTCAAGAACTGGGCAAAGCAGATCGGCCCTTCCACACTTGAAGTCACCGACGCCATTCTGCAAAGCAAACCACATCCAGAGCAAGGTTATCGGGCCTGCCTTGGGCTACTTAACCTTGCAAAGAAATACGGCGAAAGTCGCCTGGAACAAGCCTGTCGCCGGGCTATTGATATAGGTAATCCCTGTCGAGCCAGCGTGAAATCGCTGTTGCACACCCACCTTGATAATGCCCCGAAAGTGGATGACGTTGAAACGCCCAATCTCACTCATCACAACATCCGCGGCCCTAAATATTACAAATAAGGAACTCAAATGAACGATCTACTCATCCAACAATTACAGCAACTGCGCATGACAGGGATTGCGGATATGTTAAAACAGCAACGCGCTCAACCCAACACCTACTGTGAATTAGCCTTCGAGGAACGGTTGTCCCTGCTGGTTGACCATGAAATGAACCAAAGACGGACAAACCGCATCAACCGACTTCGTAAACAGGCACGACTCAGGTTAAATGCAACACCGGAAGAACTGTCATACGACAATGGCCGCGGATTACAAAAGCCAAGAATGGCCGATTTATTAAATGGCGGATATCTTAGTCATCATCAGAATATCATTGTTACCGGAGCCACAGGTGGCGGTAAAACCTATGTAGCTTGTGCGCTTGGTGAACAAGCGTGTCGCCAGGGAATACGTGTTGGTTACTGGCGATTACCACGATTAAACGAGCACTTACACATCGGCCACGCTGATGGCAGTTACACCAAGCAGCTAGCAACGATAGCGAAACAACAGCTACTGATCCTGGATGACTGGGGACTGGAAAAACTCACCGTCAAACAGGCAACAGACTTACTGGAGGTGGTAGAAGACAGGCACGACGTAAGTAGCACCATCATCTGTAGTCAGCTACCTGTAGAGCAATGGCATTCAATGATAAGTAACGGCACGGTTGCCGATGCGCTACTAGATCGCCTCATCCACAATGCTCACCGGATAACCCTCACTGGGGAGTCAATGAGAAAGCAACAAACCATGAGGTAAATACCTGTGGCAGACTGCGGTCTGCCACAACTACTGATCGGGCAAGCCATAATACCAGTGATCGGGTGTATCAGAATTGGGGTGATCGAGAGGCCGGAATTAGTGATCGGTAAATGCCTAATACGCAGTTGGGAGAGCACCGCCCTTACAAGGCGGGGGTCACTGGTTCAAGCCCAGTATCGTCCACCACTTTGTTTTAAGTGTTAGGTAGACAAAAGACTTGCGTAGCTAAAGAAAATAAGGGAAAACACCTTCTGCTCTTTACAAGCCCGCACCAAGTCACTGGATAAAGCCCAGTATCGTCCACCACTTCTGCTTTTAGCAAAATGTCTCTGAAAATGATTGGACGATTAGCTCAGTTGGGAGAGCACCGCCCTTACAAGGCGGGGGTCACTGGTTCAAGCCCAGTATCGTCCACCAATCATTTACCCTTAGATTCATATCACTATCTGATATATATGGACGATTAGCTCAGTTGGGAGAGCACCGCCCTTACAAGGCGGGGGTCACTGGTTCAAGCCCAGTATCGTCCACCACTTACTTTTATTTTTATCTATTTTATCCATAGTTATTTGCTGTACGCAGTTAAAAGCGGTGCGAGCACCTTCTACTCTTTACAACCCGCACCAAGTCACTTGTTCAAGCTCAGTATCGTCCACCACTTTATTGTTTTCGCGTAATATTTAATAAAAACTAAAGACAAACTGTTCAATTCAGCTAACTGTCATTCCCGAATGTTTTTATCGGGAATCTCCCGAAAAGTACGTTAAAAGCATCATTACGTTCAGGAGATACGGCAACAAGTGCGGTATGACAATACCTATATTTTCTTGAATACGACAAGCTGAACTAGAGTAAACTCTTATTAGAAGGTAAAAAGCTATTGCTCGAAAGTTATAGCTTATTCTTATGTACTAATTAAAAACTATTTATACCTTTAGCGATTTGAATACCTAATAAACTGAATCAACTGCTGTACTTGCTGATTATTAGGTACTAATTGATTAAGCTGATAAGCGTAATGTAACGCTTCATCAAACGATTTAAGCGAAATTAAAACACTCACTAACCCGTAAAGATAATCTGGATTGTTAGGCACTATTTGATGTGCTAAACCATAATCAGCTTTAGCTGCTTGAAGTTGCTGGTTTTCTTGTAATAAAACGGCCCTAGTATATAAATATCTAGGATTTCTAGCCTCATTAGCTACCGCTTTATCAAACAATGGTAAAGCTGCTTGTTTATTCTTTTGGCGCACTTTAGAAAGCGCTAACTGAAAATATAAATCTGCGGCTTTATTATTAACTTCTAGCCCTTGTTTTAGTATTTTTTCTACTTTGAATTCATCGCCTTGTTGTCGATAAACTTCAGCTAAATAAACATAAGCAGGCATAAAAATATCTTCTACTTTTATCGCAGTTAATAAAGCTTCTTCAGCTTGTTTAAAGTCTCTTTTCAAAGCATACACTTGTCCAATATTTACGTGGGCGGTCGCTCTATCAGCTTGATACAATTGTCCTTCAATGTATTCTGCAACCGCTTTTTCTAACTGTTGCCGTTTTTCTCCAACAAATGTCGGATCAGCCAGGTTTTCCACCAACTGGCGCCCTGCCGCCATTCTGACAGGCTTTTCTTGATGTGTAAGTAAAGGGATAAGCTTTAGTGAGCGATTGATTAAACTTAATTGCCCTGATGCTCTAATCGCAGCGAGTACCAACATAATATCGCTACTATTAAGCTGCTTACTAATAAAGCCAATAAGTTCTCTATTATTTCTAGCACCAAATATACGTGAAACAGCCGAAGCCCTAATAAGTTCAGGGTTTGTCGGGACATTGGCAATAGCCATTAATGCAGGTATAGCGGTAAAGTCGCCGCTATCAGCTAAAGCAAAGGCATGAGCGTAGCCTTTTTCTTTCTGATATGTTGAATTAGGAAACCACTTTGTTAACTGTTTGGCATGTTGGTCATTGGCTATATCACTATGACAAGACTGGCAAGCATTTGGCACACCAAGCGTGACACTTAAATCAGGACGCGGAACTTTAAACGAATGGTCACGACGATCATCAACTTCCATATAAGTGGTTTCAGGCATATGGCAATTAACACATTGTGAACCAGCTGAATTAGCAAGGTGTTGGTGATGTGATCTAATATCGTACTGCTCTGCACTATGACATTGGGTACAGGTGGCGTTACCTTCATGTTTAAGCTTTAAAGTATGCGGATCATGGCAATTAGTACAAGTAACACCATTTTGATACATTTTACTTTGCTTGAACGAACCATATACATATACTTCATCAAAAATTTGCCCGTCAGGGTAATATAAAGGCGTATTTACTAATGACGATTGATATTGCTGATGATATGGCACTGATTCAGTGTGATCTGACAGTTGTGATCTTCGGCTATGACACTGAGCACATACTTCCACTTGCTGTGTTTTTTTCACTCGCGTTGTTGGAAATAGCTTACCTAAGTCATTAGTAGCAAATGCGGGTACTTTTGTTGAAATATCTTGGCTAAAGCCAAATTTATTTTTATTACTGTCAGGATTTTTTATTTTACTATCAGGATTTTTTACCCACGTTAAATGTTGCTCACTTCCCTGATGACAAGCGGAACAACTAACATTAATGATGTCATAACTCGACTGATATGAAAGTGTTTCTAAATCAAAGCCTTTCTTAAAGTTTGTACTGTGGCAATCGGCGCAGTTTTGATTCCAGTTTTGCCCCATTTGCGTCCAATGAAATTCATCTTCAGCATTAAGTTCAGGATAAAGGTTAAACCACCTTTGTCCACCTTCAGCTTTTGAGCGACTGTCCCAAGCGTAAGGAATAAATTGATACTTTCCTGCTCCATCACTAAACATATATTGTTGTAGCGGGTAATAACCAAAAGTATAAAGTAACTCTTTAGTTACTGGGCTTCCATCTACTCCAGGCATAGTTATTAAATACTTGTCGTCTTGAATCAGTAGCTTTATTTCTTCATCGTTTAGCTTAACCTTGCCTAAAGTAAAATCTCCCAAATTAGAGTCCGATGATACTTCAGCCATAGAGTGAAAATGGTGTGAGCTTTTCCAAGCTAGTGTTTGAGTTTGATGACAAGAAGCACAGCTTAAGTCTTTGTTAGCTTCACTTTTAAAACTAACAAATAATGAAAAGACAAAGAAACACCAAATTAAAGCCATTGATGTTTTAAACCGAATTAGCAAAGTTATCCCTTAAAATTAATAAATTAAAACAAAACTTAAAGAAGTTTTTTAGCTATTACGCAAGATAAAATAAATTTATTGCCCAGTGCTCTTAAACACCCGATACACAAATAATGTGATTAACTACATGGTTGTAATGCTAACCATTTACAAAGCAAAGCTTATCAATCTATAAATTATTAATTCTACACAACTTAGCCTAAGCTTGTTGGAATAACTTTACACCTTGCTCATTAAGAGTCACTTTTAAGCGACCCGCTTTAACCAATATTTGCAAACTAGCTAATGCTTCACCAAATGCAAATAAGTCATTACCTGAGTCAACTTCACAGTTAAATAACACTTGATAAGTTTCATTAACTTGTTTGGGTTCTTTACAATGCAGATAAAGCTGTTCAAGCTTTTCTTTATGCCCATAAACTATTTTATTTAATCGGCTAACACCACCATAAAAAGCTAAACCATGTGCTGGCAAAATCAAGGTTTCATCTGTAATCACTGTTGATATGTGCTGTGCTGAATCAAAATATAATTGCATAGGGTTAGCATCAGGCGCATCAGGCCAAATACTGATATTTGGCGTGATACTCGGTAATATTTGATCACCAGCAATAAGAATATCTAATTCCTGACAATAAAAACATGCATGCTCCGACGCATGGCCATAGCCCATCACTATTCGCCATTGATGATTACCTAAAGTAACTATTTGCTCATCTTGTAATACCTGACAAGGTGAGTCTACAGGGTAAATAATACTGCGAAAGGTATCAATATTCCTAAAATAAGCCTTTACTTGTTTTTGTCCTTCACCGTATCCAGTATAAAACTCATTGAGCTGATCTCTTGGTACACTTGGCTCACAAGAAAATAACATTTGATAATATTTGTAATCAGGCATTGAAATACTAAAACTAGGCTTGTGCTCTAGCTCTTCAAGTAGCCAACCCACTAAGCCAATATGATCAGGGTGACCATGAGTACAAATAATGCGAGTGATTGGTTTACCTTTTAACTGGTTATTTATTACCGCAAGCCACTGCTCTTTGGCTTTTGATGTATTCGGGCCAGTATCAATTACCACCCAACCATCAGCTTCTTCTATTAGCCAAATATTTATATGATCAAGTGCAAATGGCATACTAATGCGCAGCCAATATAAGTTATTACCTACATGCAACAGGTGTTGAGGTTCGGGGGCTTTTTCTTTGAAATTCTTTAACATTTTATACTTTCCAAAAATAGACGAGCGAAAAAAAGGCGATAGTAAGGTAACAATGTCACCTTACTTTCGCCTTAACTTGCGAGCAATTATTCGAGTTTAATTTAGAAGTTAAAACCTACTTCGAAGTTAATACGACGTTTACTTTGATGAACACCATTAGAATATGCACCTGCAATTAATGGGATCTTAGTTAGGTAAACTTCATAGTCTTCATCTAACAAGTTGTTTACAGTAAATGCAGCATGCCAATTGCTGTCTGCTGGTGTTAGTGTGACGCGATAGTCAACTAAAGCGTAGCCATCCTGAGTAAGGTTTACTTCATTATCTGAATCGACCGTATGTTTAGACTTATAGCTAACACTTAACATATTAACTAATTCATAATCACCAAACACTTCTGCAATATGCTCCACAGCTACAACCGCAGTAAACTCAGGCACCCAAGCAAGGCTATCACCAGACCAGTCACACTTGCCATCTGCGCCCTGCTCACCTCTATAAACTTCAGTTAAGCTACACGCTGCACCTTGGAATTCATCGTAGTAAAAATCTAAGTATTCCGCATTTGCAGTAATTTTTAGATCATCTGTTGCTTGCCAGATAAACTCTACATCAACACCTTTTTGAATTGATTTACCTGCATTACCTACGTTAAATCCAATAGAACCATTGAAAATCGACGTTTGTAGGTTGTCGTAAACACCATAAAAGGCTGCAACATTCAAGCGAACTGTTTCCCAGTCTGACTTAAAGCCCACTTCCCACGCTGATACACTTTCATCTTCAAATTCAGTATCTTCTGGCGTACCCGCTGAAGGTCCAGGTGATGTGCCAAGAGGGCTCGCTGTAACTGGGCCTTCATAAAGCGTATCAAAACCACCCGCTTTAGCACCATCGGCGTAATTTACATAACCCATAAAGTCATCAGAGAAATGATAACTAGCACTTGCTTGTAACATTAAGTGATCTTCTTCGCGTACCATATCTTGAAATTCATGCGGAGCACCCACAGACTTTAAAACCCCCCAATAACTAAACAATGCAGGCGTTAAACCAGCAAATGGGTGACCTTCAGGGTATGGCGCTTCATCGTACGTAGAACCATCAATATCAAGTAATCTTAAACCTTGTGTTGCAGTTTTAGTAATATCGGTATAACGAACACCAAGCGTTAAACTCAATTTATCTGTTGGATTGTAGTCAAATTGCGTAAATATCGCTTGCTGTTCAGTATTCTGCCTTAAATAGTTTGAACGAGAAAATGAACCAAACTCTAATGGGCTACCAATTAATGTGCTTACATAAGGCATATAAAAGTCAACATCAAAACCTGTATTAAAATCTGCATCTTGATAATAAAGGCCTGCCATAATGTTTAATTGGTCGTTTATTTCAGTATCTAAACGCAATTCTTGAGAAAACTGACTGTAATCTTCAGGTGTATTTGTCGACATAAAGTTTGCCGGTGTCATATCAACATCAAGCGTATGATAATAATCATAATTACTGTCAGCAGTAATTGACGTTAATGTCATGTCGTCGTTAATGTTCCAAACCACTTCCAACATGGTTTCGTCACTGTCGTTATAGTTACCCGACGGACCATTGTTAAAAATACTATCGTCATTACCCGTATTTAAATCACCTGTGCCAATACCAAACGGAGCTAATGGCGAATTAGGGTTTGGTGTAAAATCAGGGTTTACATGCGCATAAATAGCTAACGATTCACCATGTTTTTCAAAATCTGCTTGTTCATGACGAAGGTAAATACTCCATTCATCACTCGGCTCCCATACCGCACTGACACGAAACGCTGAATCTTCATAAGAGTTTTCAACTTTACCCGTATAATGGTTAAATGCCGCACCACCACTTTGGTCACGCCATTTACCCGCAACGCGAACAGCAAATTCGTCTGTTACTGGTATATTTACACCGCCTAAAATTTGTGACTCTTCATATTCTGTTTCATATTTAACGGTAAAGTTACCATTTAGTTCATCACCAACTTCAGGACGCTTAGTAGCCATGCTTAACGCACCACCAACTGAGCTGTTACCGTAAAGTGACACTTGTGGGCCCTTTAATACCTCCACACGCTCCATATCGAAGAAACCTGAACGCAGTTGATTCATACGACCACGGTATACACCGTCTACATATGTTCCTACAGACTGTTCAAATGACTGGTTATCACCTGATGAAACACCACGAAGTGATAAACGTGAATGGTTAGCTAGTTCTGGCTGTTCAAGACCTGGAACAAACTTAGTAAGGTCGTTAACACTGTGTACGCCCATGCCTTCCATATGTTCGCCTGTTACCGCGTTAACACTTGAAGGTACTGTTTGAACTGACTCTACTCTTTTACGAGCTGTTACTTGGATGACTTCTAAGCCAGATTTCTCTTTGGCTTTTTCAGCCTGCTCACCAGCAGCTTCTTCTGCGTACAAGCTGCCTGAAAATAAGAATGAAACCCCGATAGCCGCCGCTAAGCGACTTTTTACAAAAACATTGTTGGTTCTCATAACTTTCCCCGATTGTTAATTTCACTTAAATTTATTGTTATCTTTTATCAATAGTAGAGTCCTTTATGCGAAATTCAGGTCATATTCTGCTATTTAATTGTCTTAAATATAGCTAACGTTTTAAAATTTGATAGAAAAGTAACTAAGTTTTGTAGGCTCATATCCAAAACGACATTCAAGCTAGACCGTTATACATTTGGGGCTTTGATAAGTTTCTTTAGAATCGTTCAATGCTTTATCAAGTAGGTAAAAAGACGTCAAATTAAGCAAAAATAAATTTATAATAAACCAAGTTCTCGTGCTTTTGAGGTAGCTTGATTTCTTCTTTTAACCCCTAATTTTGAAAATAAATTGCTTAAATGCCACTTAACTGTACTTTCTGACAAGCTTAGTAACGCACTAATTTTGCTATTAGTATGGCCTTTATTAATGAGGTGCAATAACTCTTCTTCTCGCTTGGTAAGTGGTTCAATTAGCCTATTATTTACTTCTTCGTATTGCGCCGCGTTAGCTTCAATACCAAAAGCGGCTAATAAAGATGCTATATAAAGTGCTAGTTTAGAGTTATAGTCATCTAAGGTTTGGTATAACTCTTTTAATAGCTCGCTAATCACTTCGCCTTCATCAACAAACGTCCGAACAAACCCTTCATTTTGGCCTTGAGCTACTAATTTAGTTAGCAGCCTTAATGCTTGTCTATGTTCATTGCTCTGCTTTAACGCAACTACTTTTAAAACTTCTAATTTTAATATGCGATAATGGCGATTAGGTTGCGACTGCTCGATTGCATCAGCTATTTGCTTTAACGCTTTCTTGTATTGCTGGTTTGCTAACAAAAGTCGAATGCTGGTAATAGTATCAGCCTCATTGTCTGCAGCGATTGAGCACTGCGCTTTTTTAACCACTAAATTTTCGCTACTAATACGTTCAGCAATGTCGTTTGCTAATATGACCTCACCATTATTAAGGTGGATCCTCACCAGCTCCCACCGCGCAATAGCCGAAAGTCGAGGTAAATGATCGGAATAACCTATCTGTTCAAGTGTCTCAATTACTTTAATAGCATCATTAGTATTATTTTTTGCCAAATGAATTCGCGCCAAGCATAAATAACTTACTGCTAACCATTCTGGTAACGCAAACTGCCTAATTAACGAGAGGTTTCTTGTAAGAATAGTTTCGCAGTCATCTAACTTATTCGTTTCATATAGTAAACTTGTATACGCTGGAAGTACGCCATAAGCATTTGCTGACTCAATAAAGTCTTGCTGATAAAAATCTCTAAGCCCTTGCTCAGCTACTGCGAGTGCTCTTTTAAGTTTTCCTTGCAATAATAGAGCAAAAGCTTGAACGGCATGAGCATAAGTTACGGTAAAAAAAACATTATCTGATGATTTGTTTTTACCCATAAATTGCGTTAACGCCAACGCATTCATACCATCAATTCTTGCATCTTCAAATTTTGCTTGGCTTAAATGGATGTACGCTTGAATATTATAAAAACCAATTCTAACCAATGAATGGTTACTAGGTTGATTATCAGCCAACAATGCTTGTACTACGTTTAGCGTCTCATCATTATTGTCAGACATTATGCTAAACGATATTTTTAAAGACGTAAAAATACGCTGCTGCTCTTTAGTTAACTTATTAGCCTTTTGCCACTCACTAATTTGAGAAATATCCTTCTCAACCAATAATGTGCGTTTATAAAATAAATCAGCCCATGTTTTTGCTAAATACAAATTAATATGTTGATTTAATAACTCAGAAGAAATGCTATTTGTCCAATCAGCTAATGTATTAAACTGCGCTTTTCTTAACATAGGTAGAGCAAAGTCATCCATCATTTGAGCGGCAAGTTCATTGGCATTACCAGCTATAGCATGCTCTATTGCTAATCTTGGCCTGTTATTTTCTTTAAACCACTTTGCCGCTTTAACGTGCAATGGCTCTACCTGTTCTGCATAATCTCGTTTTAATAGTTTAATTAAAAAGCTTGCAAACAATTGGTGATAACTTAACCAAGATTGTTGTTGATTGGTTGACTCAATCAATATCGACTCTTCAAGATCTTCATTTAGCATTGTCGCTGCTCTTCCAGCGGAAAAAGTGTCAGCTAATAAATGCTGGCAAAGTGGCAAATTAAACTCTGACAGAATTGATGTCTTTACTAAAAACTCTTGTTGTTCAGCAGATTTGTGGTTAAAAATGTTTTCAATTAAATAATCATCAAACAGCTCACTGGTAACTTTTCCGTCTACCGTCAGTTGACTAAGTTGCTCTGGTTGTTTGATCAAAAAAGTAGACAGCTTTAATGCTGCAGGCCAGCCATCGGTTAATTCATATAATTTGCATATTTTTTCTTCATTTAGTTGAATATCACCAAAACGAGAAAAATATACTTTAGTTTGCTCAAAGCTAAATTTTAGCTCCGATGTTGAAACCTCTATTAAGTTATCTGCTATTTTCAATTTTGACAAAGCAAGCTTTGGCGCAGTGCGAGAAGCAATAATAATTTGCTGATGACTTTTTAAATGATTAAGGGCGTCACTTAAAATACTTAACGTTGACGGTTCTGTTATTACGTCAAAATTATCAAGAAAAAGATAAAAAGGCTGTTCATTATCAGCAATAGCCGACAACAATACATTTAAGTCGTCAGTATTATGTGGGTTTTCTTTTGTAGCTACTTTACTCGAGCCCGATACTGATGCATTACTAGCTTCACTAACCACTTGCAATAAACGTGATATATCATTGTCAGCTTTTTCTAAATTAATCCAAATTGTGCGGGCTTTTTTTGCTTGTAACCAAGCAAGGTATTGTAAAAGTAAGGTTGTTTTACCATAACCAGCAAGCCCTTGCACTATCGCTACATTACGTAACGGTTTTGCAGTTAAATGCTGAACTAATTCTGTCTGCTCTATTAAATGTTTGGTAATTACTTTAGGAGTAAATTTAGCTGCAGAAATTTGCACAAAGCGCCCTATTATTCATAATTAGTAATGTAGATGCGTCAAAGTAATACGCATATGCTAGCCCTACATTATTGATATTATTATACATTGTAGTTCTTTTTTTAATGAACAGAAACATAGTATAAAGTAATTTTCTAACGAGTATTTTATGTTTACTAGATATAGCCCGCACAGACCATTTTTTTGCTTGTTAAGACCAGCATGCCCTAATCAAAACATCTATAGTTAAAAACTAGGATAGTTTTAATCGGCTATTAATACGCTTTTTAGCTTGATAGAAATATTATAAATGTAGTTTAAATAAAATTCATAAAAACAAGCATATTCAAACTATTGAATAAACTTTTGCTCTATTAACGGACAATTATTTTGAAAATTATTACATCATTAAAAATACTTGCTCCCGAATTCAACTGCGAAGTGCGACACTCGTCAATATCAAGCAGCCAATGCCATTTCTTTAAATACAATCGCTGGCTGCTTGAAGCCTAAACACTTTCTTGGTCGATAATTTATTCGCGATAGAGCGAATTCAATATCGCTATCCGTTACTGTTGTTAGATCGGTTCCTTTTTTCACATATTGCCTTAAAAGGCCGTTAGCATTCTCATTGGCTCCACGCTCCCAAGAGCTATAAGGGTGGGCAAAATACACATCAGCTTCCAACTCCTTTGCGATGGTTTCATGACCTGCAAACTCTCTCCCGTTATCTGCCGTGATGGTATGCACATGCTCCTTATAAGGCATGAGTAGCTCTATGGTTGCTTTGGTGACATCATCTGCTGACTTAGATGGCACTTTTTTTACCACGTAAAATCGTGTTTTACGCTCCAAAATAGTCACCATAGCCCCAGTGCCGTGTTTGCCTAAGACAGTGTCGATTTCCCAATCACCAAATCGCTCCTTACTGTCAACGATGCTTGGCCGAACATCGATAGAAACGGCATTCTTGATAGCGGGCGCTTTTTCTTTTTTACCGCGACGATACCGCTTGTGTCCTTGTCTCAAATGGCGATATAGCTTGCCACCCAAGCGTTTATCCTGTGCAACAAATCGGTAGATCCACTCATGGCTGACAGCGGCACCGACTTTCGTTAATACACTGGAAATTTGCTCTGGGCTCCAATCCGCTTCTAAAAGCAAGCGGATAAAATCAACACGCTCCTGTGGTATACGGTATTTACGCGCTGATGTGCGTTTTTTGATTGATAACATCTGGGCTTCGTTAGGACAATAATGTCTGCCCTTGCGGCCGCGTTTAAGCTCCCGGTATACCGTAGAGCGATGGCACTGAACAGTTTTAGCTATTTCAGAAACCGAAATTCCCCGTTCCAAAAGAGCCGAAATCTGATATCTTCTGCCCTCGGTCAACTGCTGATAATTCATGGTAGTACTGCTTGTTTCTTTGACGAGAAGAGCGTACCACTTTTAGCAGTTGGCCTCCTCTTCTACACCTTTCCATGAATGTCGCACTTATTATCTGAAATCGGGG
>NZ_JAKRFA010000061.1:0-16138 GCF_022348305.1 Alteromonas sp. MmMcT2-2 | reverse complement strand
GCATCAGTGGAAAAAGACGATCCGCTGGCTTGATGAACTCACCGCTGAAGCTTGCATGAGCAAGATTACATGCTAAATTCGTGGGGATCCCTCAGTATTTAATATCGTTTTATATTTAAGATATATAATTATGAATTAAAGGTGAAAAGATTTATAAAAGCCATTTTCACCGGCTCATCACAGGAAGGGCTAAATAAGCTTTTTAAAAACACCAAAGTCCCCTTCTATGATGCAAGTCAGACTATCCCTTTTCCGCAACTGGACAGAGATTTCGTTGTCCACCAGCTGGATGTATTTAAATCTGTCACCGGTGGACGTGAACTCGATGAGAAAACTGCTTTCTCGATCTTTAGGCACCAGCAGTTTCATCCAGCGCGGTTCTCTGAAATGCTTAAATTCATGGCGCTTGAAGGGATATATGATATACAAGTCGGTTTTAATGAGCATGACCAGCGTTACTTATTAAATGAGCGTAGTGAATTTGCTAAGTCCATTGAGCAACTGAATCCACTCGATAAAGTGCTACTTAAATTACTGGCCAAGGACTGGGACAAAGGTCTTTACACGGATGAAACGAAAAGTGTGCTTGAATTTGAATTGGGTAAGCGCCCCAGTAATCCACTGATTGGCGCATCGCTGACGCGCTTGGCTGAGCAGGACCTTATTTATAATGAATCTCGGGGGGTCTGGCTGGTGGCCGACCCTTCACTTAAATCATTTATGTCGGAAAAGTAGCAGGACTCCTTTTCATCAGTATCATTGAACAAAACATATCGACGAAGTAGTCTTCGTCCGCTAAAAACAAAAGGAAAAGATTTACACCATGAGTACTTCTATGCAAATCAATCAGGACGATATCAACAAAGCCGTATGGGCGGCTTGTGACACGTTCCGCGGCGTTATCAGTGCCGATACCTATAAAGACTTCATTCTTACCATGCTTTTTTTAAAGTATATCTCGGACGTGTATAAGGATGACTATAACCGTTTAGTGCAGCAATACGGGGATAACCCTGAACTCATCCATGCAATGATGTCGAAGCAACGCTTTGTGTTACCTGAGGGCGCAAGCTTTTGGGATTTATATGAAAAGCGTTATGAGCCCGGCAATGGCGACCGTATCGACAAAGCGTTACATGCCATTGAAGAAGCGAACGGCAGTAAGCTTAAAAACGTCTTCCAAGACATCAGTTTCAATACGGACCGCTTAGGCCAAGAGAAACAAAAGAACGACTTACTGCGTCATCTACTCGAAGACTTTGGTAAGGACATATTAAACCTGAGCACAGAGCGCGTAGGCAGCCTTGATATCATCGGTAATGCCTATGAATACCTTATCAAACACTTTGCTGCTGGCAGTGGCGCCACCGCTGGCGAGTACTATACGCCCCCAGAGGTCTCGACGCTCCTTGCAACTGTGTTAGAGCCCGGTGAAGGCGATGATATTTGCGACCCTTGCACAGGGAGTGGTTCATTGCTTTTAAAATGTGGCGCTATGGTGCGCAAAAATTCAGGTTCAAAAAAATACGCATTGTACGGACAAGAAGCTATTGGCTCGACATGGGCATTGGCTAAAATGAATATGTTCTTACATGGCGAGGACAACCACAAAATCGAATGGGGCGATACTATACGTAACCCACTCCTGTTAGATAAAGACGGTAAAGGCTTATTGCACTTTGATGTGGTCACTGCAAATCCTCCTTTTTCTTTGGATAAGTGGGGCCATGATGATGCCAGTAACGATCCATTTGGCCGCTTCCGCAGAGGCGTTCCGCCAAAGACTAAAGGTGACTACGCGTTTATCACCCACATGATTGAAACGCTCAAGCCTGAAACAGGCAGAATGGCAGTAGTTGTGCCCCATGGCGTGTTATTCAGGGCATCGAGCGAGGGCAAGATTCGCCAACAGCTCATTGAAGAAAACTTGCTAGATACCGTCATCGGCTTACCAGAAAAGTTGTTCTTTGGCACGGGCATTCCAGCCGCCATTTTGGTCTTCAAAAAGCAAAAAACGGACAAAAACGTATTGTTTATCGATGCCAGTCGCGAGTTCAAATCAGGCAAAAACCAAAACCAGCTGACCGAAGAAAACATTCAAAAAGTAATTGATACCTACAAAGCGCGTGAAAGCGTTGATAAATACGCATATCTAGCCAGTTTTGATGAAATTAAAGAAAACGACTTCAACCTAAACATCCCTCGTTACGTTGATACCTTTGAAGAAGAAGCGGAGATTGATTTAGTGGCAGTGCGCACTGAACGCCTACAACTGAAAAGTGAAATGCAAAGCCTTGAAGCAGAAATGGAAAGCTATTTGAAGGAGTTGGGTTATGGTGCCTAGTGGATGGAACACACTCGCTTTAAGCGAGATTACAAAAGAAAAAATATCATATGGGATAGTACAAGCTGGTCCCAATGTTAAAGATGGCATTCCTTATATTAAAAGTGCTGATGTAGGTGGTGAAATAGATGTTGATTCACTACAAAGAACAGCCAAGGAAATTCATCACAAGTACAGGCGTTCATCTGTACACCCTAATGACATTGTATTTTCTTTACGTGGAAATATTGCTCGAACAAGTATCGTTCCAACAAGCTTGCAGGAAGCCAACTTAACGCAGGGTACAGCCCGAATTTCCGTAAATGATAAAAACGATACCAAGTTTGTATATTATAAATTGGCTAGCACGCCAATTCTAAATAGAATTAATGCATTGAGTAAGGGTTCTACATTTAAAGAAATTTCTCTGGAGGAGCTAAGAAAAGTAAAACTTGCTCTACCACCTCTCGAAGAACAACGCAAAATCGCCAAAATCCTATCCACTTGGGATAAAGCAATTAACACCACCGAGCGCCTAATCGACAACAGCAAACAGCAGAAAAAAGCCCTCATGCAACAATTGCTCACAGGTAAAAAGCGTCTGCTTGATGATTCACGTAAACCGTTTGAGGGGGAGTGGGAAGAGGTTAAGCTTGGTGAACTAATTGAAGAATTTGTAAACGGGTATGCTTTTACAGCATCCAATTATAAAAATCATGGAATACCAATCATCACTATGGGCAACATTTCATTGGACGGTAACTTTGATGAAAGACAGCTAAAACAGAACTTCTGGGAAGATGATGATGCTCTAGAAAAATACAAGATTAAATTAGGTGATTTGTTAATAGCAATGACGGATGTCACGCCAGATAAAAACCTAATTGGCAGAATGACAATTGTTGATGTTGATAAAACTTTTTATCTCAATCAGCGAGTCGGCTTACTCAAATTAAGTAATAAGATTGATTCTATATTCTTGAAGTATTTATCTAATGAGTCGAGGTGGCGTAAATATTCAATAGCCGTGTCTGCCTCAGGTGTCCAAGCCAATATGGGAACTAAAGACATTAAAAAAGGCATGATACATCTTCCTCATATAGCTGAACAAAAAAAGATTGCCTCAGTATTGACCAATGCAGACAAAGAAATCGAGATATTAGAACAGCAACTTGCTGACTTCAAACAAGAGAAAAAGGCGCTGATGCAGCAACTGTTAACCGGCAAGCGTAGAGTCAAAGTGGATAATGAGGTGGTGGCATAATGACCCCAAAGCGACCCCGCACCATTCAGATATTTTTGCCGACGGGCGACCCTGCGGGTATTCGCATAGCAGAACAAACTACGTCGATTATCCGCGTTATTGAAGTACCTAGAAGTGATATCGCTGAATTTGTCAAAATGCCGGAAGCCAAGCAGGTTGGGCTTTACTTCTTAGTGTCTGGCGATAGCAAAGACGAGATATACATTGGGCAATCGGGCGATGTGGGCGCAAGGCTCACTCAACATCACAAAGATGAGAAAAAAGACTGGGAGCGAGCGTTGGTGTTAGTGTCACTGACCAATAACCTCACTCAAACTCATGTGTTGTATTTGGAGTCGTTGTCGATTGAAAAAGCCCGTCAGTGCCAGCGATATGAGTTATTAAATGGTAATGGCGGACAAAAGCCCCACACGCCCATTCCGCTCAAAGCCGATTGTGATGAAATTCATGAGATAGGCAGTCTGCTGTTAGCGACATTGGGTTACCCGCTGTTTGAACCGCTGACTGACCAATCACCTACCCAAGCTGAACAGGTATTTGTGTGTAACCGTGCATCGGTTAACGCGAAGGAGATTTATACTAATGAGGGCATGGTGGTGTTGAAAGGCTCGACGGCGTCTTATGAAACCAAGCGCAAAACCGATAACCGCATGGTAGAAATTCGCGAAAAATTACTAAGCAAAGGTGTTATCTCGCTATCAGGCGGTCACATTGTGTTTGAGCGTGATTACTTGTTTAAAACGCCCAGTGGCGCATCCGGCTTTCTGTTACTGGGTTCCTCAAACGGCTGGGTTGACTGGAAAACAGAGCAAGGCATTTCGCTGCATGAGTATGAGGGCAGAACGCTTTCCTTGGCTGAGCGTTAAAACTAGGCGCAAGCAAGTGGAGGTTACTTCAGTAGTTCTTCGTCGGTAATGTACTCGCCTTCATAGCAAGGGCTTGGTATCTTAAAGTCATAAGCTACATCTCTGAAGCGCTAACAAATGGAGAGAATAGACGTAATGGAAGACAACCGCAGAATGGCAGCCAACTTCAACGAAGAATTTAGTGCAAAACTTCCCGCACTCACGCTGCTGACCAATTTGGGCTATACCTTCATTCCTCCTGCTGAGTGCGAGACACTCAGAGGCAACTTATCAGGCGATACCAATAAAAGTACCCAGCAAGTCATCCTGCTTCCTATTTTGCGACAATTTTTAGCCAAGCAAACCTT
Source organism: Alteromonas sp. MmMcT2-2 (assembly GCF_022348305.1). Taxonomy (NCBI): domain Bacteria; kingdom Pseudomonadati; phylum Pseudomonadota; class Gammaproteobacteria; order Alteromonadales; family Alteromonadaceae; genus Alteromonas; species Alteromonas sp. MmMcT2-2. The sequence goes on along the minus strand of NZ_JAKRFA010000061.1, from coordinate 11,338 downwards.
TTCCTTTCAGGGAAAAACGTACCCGTTATCTGAAGCAGCTATTGATAAAGTCATCCACCAACTTAGCCCTGCGATGAACTTAGGGCTACTGACGGCCAATGAGAGCATCTATGACGCCCTCATGTACGGGGTGAGTGTTACCGAGTTTATTGACGGCAAAAAAGCCTCGCCCACAATAAAGTTAATTGATTGGAATACGCTCACAGAAAACGCATTTCACTTTACGGAAGAGTATGTGGTACAAACCGCCCCTGCTACCGGGCGACGCATTCCCGACATCGTATGCTTTGTAAATGGCTTACCGCTTGCGGTAATTGAGGCCAAGCGCCCTAATGATGCAAAGACAGGAAAGCTCACCACGTCAGCAGGTATCTCCCAGCATTTACGCAATCAGGGGCACGATGAGATTCCGCATTTATTTGCGTACAGTCAATTGCTGCTATCCATTAATGGGTATGATGGCTTGTATGGCACCACCGGGACGAAAGAAAAGTTTTGGGCAAAGTGGAAAGAAGAGCTGATTACGGAGGCTGAATTTAGCGCCCTCATCAATAAACCACTTGCTCAAGATAAGCTCGATTTACTGCTTAACCACCGCCCTGCACATGTAAAAACTGAATTCTTATCACTATTGAATGCAGGAGAGCTCGCGGTAACGGACCAAGACCGACTGCTTATCAGCCTACTAAGGCCAGACCGCCTACTTGAAATGAGTCGTCTGTTTACGCTTTTTGATAAAAAAGCGGGGAAAATTGTGGCGCGGTACCAGCAGGTATTTGGTATCAAAGCATTGATAGAGCGTATTAGTTCGTTTGATAAGTCCGGCTCTCGTGAAGGCGGTGTGATTTGGCATACTACGGGCAGTGGTAAGTCATTCACTATGGTGTTTTTATCAAAAGCTCTGATATGGCTTGAAGCCCTTGCGCAATGTCGCGTGATTATCGTTACTGACCGCGTGGACTTGGAAGACCAACTGAGTCGTACCTTTGCCTCTGGTGGCGTGTTAACTGACAGAGATAAAAAAGATGCCATGGCCACATCAGGTAAACGACTTGCCCAGCAAATCGGTCAAGGTAACGAACGCGTTATCTTCTCCATTATCAATAAATTCGGCTCTGCCATAAAGCACGAGGAGTGCTTCAATGATAGCCCGAATATTCTTGTGCTGGTGGATGAAGGCCACCGCAGTCAAAACGGTGAAAACAATATCCGTATGCAGCAAACCCTGCCCAATGCCGCGTTTGTCGCCTTCACCGGCACACCATTACTGAAAGACGATAAAACAGAGAACAAATTCGGTAAAATCATTCACTCTTATACCATGCAGCAAGCGGTAGAGGATAAAACTGTTACGCCTTTGTTGTATGAAGAACGCATACCTGAATTAGCCGTGCAGGATAAAGCCATTGATGCCTGGTTCGAACGAAGCACCAAAACACTATCCGATAAGCAAAAAGCGGATTTAAAGAAGAAGTTTTCACAAAAAGGACAGGTATACCAAACTGAAGACCGCATTCGCCTGATTGCTTACGACATTTCTGAGCACTTTCAGAACTTTAAATACAAAGGATTGAAGGGGCAGCTTGCCTGTGACTCTAAAGCATCAGCCATACGCTATAAAAAAGCATTAGATAAGTTGGGGCGGGTGACGTCCGTTGTGGCCATGTCACCACCGGATACCCGCGAAGGTCATGAAGCGGTTGACCAAGAAAGCAAAGACATCGTGCAAAACTGGTGGAAGGACAACATCGGTAAGATGGATGAAAAAGCCTACACCAAAGCCATCATAGAAGATTACAGTCATGTAGACGGTCCAGACATCATGATTGTGGTGGATAAGCTCCTGACGGGCTTTGACGAGCCTAAAAATACGGTGCTGTATATCGATAAGCCCTTAAAAGAGCACAATCTCATCCAAGCCATTGCACGAGTGAACCGCCTGTATCAAGACAAAGACTTCGGCTACCTCATCGACTATCGCGGCATCCTCAAAGAATTGGATACCACCATTGAGAAGTATCAAGACCTCGCTGAGCGTACCCAAGGCGGCTTTGACATTGAAGATATCCAAGGCCTCTATAGCTCAATGGAAACCGAGTATAAAAAGCTCCCCACATTACACAGCGACGTCTGGGCGATATTTGATGGTGTCAAAAACAAACAACAGCCTGCTGCACTGAGTCAGGCATTGTCCCCCAAAATTGAAGATATTGATGGCCAACTGACTGACACTAACTTAAAAAAGCGCCAAGACTTCTACGCCGCACTCACTGCATTCTCCAATTGCATGAAAGTCGCATTACAATCGACGTCATACTTTGACGATAAGTCGTTTGATAAAACCCGTGACCTATACAAGCGCGATTTGAAAGCGTTTGTCGAGATACGTCAAAAGGTCAAAGAACTCTCAGAAGAAACGGTCAATTATGATGCATATGCCGAAGATATAAGGCAACTTCTAGACAGACACATTTCAGGTGTTGAGATCACGGAATCAGATGGCGTGTATCTTATCGGCGAGATGGGGAAAACCCGCGAACCCGAAAAGATGTCCGACGATGAAGCGCGAAATCAAACGGATAAAATCACCGGGCGCGTAACAAAGATGATCCAAGATGACCTCGCTGACGACCCCTATGCACAGGCCCATTTTTCTAAGCTACTGAAACAAGCCATTGAAGATGCACGAGCGATGTTTGATTCCCCCGTCAAACAATACCTGATGTTTGCTGAGCTGGAAAATGACGTCGCACAACGCAAGGTCGCTGACATTCCAGACCGCTTTGTTGATGAAACTGGTAAACGTAATCGCCATGCACAAGCGTATTACGGTCTCTTTGCGCATGTTTTAGGCGATACACTTAATGACAAGCCACACCTAGATGAAGACACCCGTGTTGCGCTCGCCTTTGACATTGATAACATTGTTAAAGACGCAGTGGCAGAGTTTTCCATTACCCCGTCAGAGATTGAAAACGCAATACACAATAAAACGCTTCCGCTTTTATTTCATGAGGTGGGACTAGAAGATGCCACGCTAATGGTTGAGGAAATAATACGCATAACACGTACTGGGTTATCTAAAGAGTGATACCGTGACACAAAAGCACCTCGCAGCCCGTATAGGCAGCCACAACAATGAATCTTCTGTATTGCATTACGGTGATGAGCGTATTGAATACGACATTATCAGGCGCAAGTCGCAGGCAGACTCTACGTCGCCCCGCAGAAAGGTCACCTTAAAGGTACACCCAGACCTTAGGGTTGTGGCGACAGCGCCACATGACGCCTCGAATGATGATATTCATCAAATCGTGACAAAACGTGCCCGTTGGATTTGGGACAATCTACAGCAGTTTGCCGAACAACAGTCCATGGTGTTGCCAAGGCAATATGTCAGTGGTGAAACTCAGTTCTACCTTGGACGTCGCTATGTGTTGAAAGTGAGCCCCAGTGAAACACAACGTTCGGACATTAAGCTCTATCGAGGAAAGCTCCAGGTGACGGTTAGCGCTGCGTTGTATGACGCAGAAATGTCTCGGCAGACTAAGGTGAAAGGGTTACTTAAACGCTGGTACGCGGATAAGTCTCAACAGGTGTTGTCTGAGCGAATTTCGCAAATGGTGATAAAAACACCGTGGGTAAAAGAAACGCCGTCATTTCGAATCATGGAGATGAAAAAGCAGTGGGGCAGTTGCTCGGCAAACGGCAGTTTATTGTTTAACCCGCACCTTATCAAAGCGCCAAAAGAGTGCATTGACTATGTCGTTTTGCACGAGCTGTGTCATATCGCTGAACACAATCACAGTGAGAAGTTTTGGCGTTTGCTTACACAGGTGATGCCCAACTGGAAACAAGTAAAAAGTCAGTTAGACGGAATGGCTGAGTTGTACCTTAATGATTAGCAACCAACAAAAATAGCTGGCAAAAAGCGTATTACTAATTTGGAAACAAACTTTGAGAAAGCAAATACACTAGTTAAGTGAAGCCTTCACCTTAGGGCATATGAACATGGAAATAAACGGAGTTATTAATTATATGAGTACACGACCAACCACTTTGCTTAGTATGCTTTTTTTCTTTCAGCTGTTTTTTATTAACTCCGTCAGTGCACAAGATGCAGTGACTATATACAAAGAATATAAAAATAACATAGTTGAGATTGTCGTTAAAAACGGCATGGATGTAGAAGTGGTGAGAGGTACAGCGATATACGCAATTAACAATATGTTTATGACTAACGCTCACGTTGTCAAGGGAGGGAGTCAAGCAATCGTCCTTGTGGGAAATGAAAGGTACAATGTCGTATCTGCTGAGCTAAGTAGGAACCAAGATCTTGCCTTTGTTTCTATTGACACCAAGGGAAAAGACCTTCCATTAAAACCATTCAAATTTTCTTTTGATATCGATGCAGGCCAGGAAGTTTACGTCATAAGCAATCCTGTTGGGTTCAACCAGTCGATAACTGATGGGATTATATCTTCAATTCGCGGAAATATAATTCAGCACACGGCTGCTGTTTCTCCTGGCTCTAGTGGCGGGGCCTTATTCTCTAAAAGCGGTGAGTTGATTGGAATAATAACGTCCAGGCATAGGGATGAAACTAGCATGGGGTTTGGTCTTTCTATAGAAGCTATCTCCCATGAGTTAAACAACGAAAGTAGCAGTTTTTTCAGTTTGTTCGACGAGGCTCCCTTATTGGGTGGCAAAGCAATAATAGGGATGTCACATTTAGATGATGGCTTAACAGTACAAATTGACCTGTTTGATCCTGCCTCGGTGGTAAAAGAAGAGAATTATCTCAGGTATAAGGGGGGCGCCAGGGTAATTAGCTATGAAAACGATGCGGTCAGCAGGTTTGCAGAATTTGAATTTGAGTCGTTGTTTGATTGCAAGAACAAAACAAGTAGAAATTTATTCACACGCGTATATGGGCCTGACAAAAGCAAAGTTATATTTGAAGCGGGTGAAAGTGACCAGTGGCAGCCAGTCAAGGACAAATTCAAGGCCACACTAAACGCTTACTGTGAAGCAACAGTGGTCAATAATCAGCTATACTATAGCCTTAGAGAGTTGCACTCATATATAACGACTGTTATGCCAATAGAGTTATTAAGGAAAAAAGAGACGGTTAACGCCCAAGGTGGTGCCAACCGTCTACTGCAGTATATTTTAAAACACTCCAACTGAGTGTCGAACGCGTTTCTTATTTTTTTTAAATATTATCGCCATCAGCATTTGATTTGTGGCACATCACTCCAGCGTGTAGTTGCGCGCTTTGTTAAAAACTGCCTTTTCATCTCATGTTTTTTATCAAACCCTTTTGAAGCCACCTGAAGGGTACTTTTGCCATATCTATCATTGACGGCGTCAAGTACGTTCATCAGCTTTGGGTTATCGTTATTCAAACTAAAGAGGTCAGCTTGATAGTTTGCAGCCGGTATGATTTCTACAATACCTACTCCACACCGGTAAAAGCATACGCCTGGCTTAAATATTTTGTCGATAATGGCAGGGAGTGCGTTCGTAACAATCCGTGTGTCCATTGTCGGGACCGCAAACGGGTGGTAAATCGACTTGCGGTAATAAGCGGTATCGTCGTGTGGCGAGTTAGAGGCAAATACCGTCATCGCTTTAGTTAAACTTTTTTGCCTGCGTAGTTTACGCATAGCGCTCTCACAATGTCCCACTAAGGCTTTATGTAAGTCTCTCTTATCAGTTACCCGGGCGCCGAAAGTCCGTGTGCTATATATTTGTTGCTTGTCGGGCCTGACGTCATCCCACTTGATTCGAATTTCGCCGTTAAGCTCCCTCACGGTGTTTTCCACAAGGATAGAAAACTGTTTCCTCATACGTGCCGGTGATTGAACTGATAGCTGGTGGGCAGTATGAATACCAAGTAGGTTTAATTTTCGCCCTAGCCTGTTTCCTATTCCCCAGACGTCCGTAACGTCCATTTGTTTGAGTATGCTGATACGCTCTTGCTCGCTGTCTATGACAGCGACACCATTGTAGCCAGGTATGCGTTTTGCGGCATGACTCGCTGCTTTAGCAAGTGTGGGAGTTATCCCCCCGCCTGCCCCAACTGGTAAGCGAACCTCTTTCCATACTGTACGCCTGATATCTCTTCCTAAATCCAGCCAGCTATCATGGGAAAGATGCGTATCAAATTGGGCGAATAGTTCATCAATTGAATAGACATAAATATCATCAGCGAATTGGCTGATAGTATCCATCATCTTGGTGCTAAGCGAATGATAAGCTCGTAGTTAGAACTGGTCACCACTACGCCATGCTTTTTAATCAAATCCTTAACTTGGAAGTACGGAACAAATTTCTTAATGCCAAGCTTTTTGGCAATAGGGCAAACCGCGACAATGCAACCGTCGTTATTGCTAAGGGTGACTACGGGCTTATTTCTAAGATCAGGTCGCATCACCTTTTCAGCACTACTGTAAAAGCCAGAGGCATCGCAGAGAAAGTACATCACGCCCCAATTTTCTTATTAAGTGGCGTGTGGATCCTAACCGAACGAGTCACCACGCCCTCGAGCGAGAAATCATCCCCTTCTTTGATGAAATAGGGTTTAGCCCCAATCTGAGACGAAATAAGGGCCCTTCGCTCTATATCAATTTTCTTACAGCAAAATACCCCATTTAATACTGCCACAATGATGGCCATATGTTTCACTTGTTGCGCTCTTGAGATAATAAGAATGTCGCCATCAAAAATGCCATCCAGCTCCATTGAATTCCCCTGCGCTACGCCTATCCATGTGGCAGAGGGTTTGTCGATAAGCAGTTCATCTAAACTCAATTCCATTTCAATGTATTCGGCTGCAGGGCTTTCAAATCCTACTAACCCTGCTTGCGCTTTTACTGGGATAACCTTCATAAAACCATATAACTGTATAAATGTACAGTTATTGTATTTTCAATCGATGATAGCCGTCAAATTACATTCGTTTATCTCAGGTGAAAAATGCTCTAAGTAATACCTTGTGAGCGCTACACTTTGTCGGTTAAAACATAAAAATTAACACATTAGTTTATGGTATACATGCTTTGGAAAGGAAGAAAATATGGAAAATACGAGCATGGAAAACACATCAGGTATAAACAATTAAACCTGGCCGATATCTATGCCTACCGGCAACAACACAGTGAGCCACTCGTTACTGACTTTTTCCGGTGGGTTTATCAACAACGACAGCGCACTGATTTACTCCCCAAGTCTCCCTTCGCCAAGGCACTCCATTATGCGCATGAACGAAAAAGCCAACTCAAGGTGTTCCTGAGCAATCCTGCTTTACCCATGGATACCAATCATCTTGAGCGGGCATTGCGGGTAATCCCCATGGGGAGAAAAAACTACTTGTTCTGTTGGTCTGAACTCGGGGCTGAACAACTGGGCATACTGCAAAGCCTGATGGTGACTTGCCGCCTGCAAGGCATCAATCCCTACCACTACCTCGTGGATGTATTGCAGCGTGTAGCACTGCATCCGGCCAAAGACGTTCTAGACCTCACCCCCAGAGTGTGGAAAGATAAGCTTGCCGATACGCCACTCACATCCGATGTACAACAACACCGAAATTAAGCGCGAACATGAACATCAACATCAACGACCTCACTCTGGAACAGCTGTACCAGCTCAATGACATGGTCTGTCAACGCATTGACCAAATACGCGCCCAACAAGAGCGAGAAGCTATTGCGCGTATTCGACCCGGTATGAAAGTGACTATCGAAGGGCCTGATGGGACAATCTTCGGGATTGCCCTAAAACTTAACCGCAAAACCATTATCGTGGCATCTGAAGATAAACTACGTCAGTACAAGGTGGCCGCTGGATTGGTGAAACCTGTCAACGACCTGAATTAGACTGCTTACGGTCCATATTGATCGCTTACTTAACAAATACTATATTGTAAGAAATATATGTTTAACGCTCATCAGACCCGCTATCTAGATACATGCTTTGAATAAACTCGATCTCTGCCGTTGATAATACATTAGCTGAAACCATACATTGCCCGTCTAAATATCTAGAAAGAAGCTTACGCAACTCTTGATCAGTAAGGTACTTATTGCCTTCTACATACTCTCTAATTTCATTCGCACATCGCATATGTTAAAGCCTCACCTAACAAGTTTTTTCTGCTTTTGCTCTCTAAAGAAATAGCCTTGCATTAGCAAGTCTAGTTCCTTGCAAAATACATATTTTTCAAAACAGTCCACTCCTTCGACAATAACGCTTCCAGCCTTCTTACGTAGATTGATAAGTAGGCAACTTAGCAACTTTTTGTCTTGGTTGAAAAGGCGCCAAAACAATTCTTTTGATATCTTTATTGCATCAAAGTTACACTTCTCTATTGTATCGAAATTAGAAAAGCCGCAGCCGAAGTCGTCTAACCAAATTGATACATTAGGATGAGCTGTTAGAGCCCAGATCGCTTGTGTATTTTCTTCTGAACTATCGATTGTTTCTGAAATTTCTAGTGCAATTTCTAAACCTCTAAAGTCCTCAACTAACATGGCTAGATATGCTGACTTAAGAAATTCCTCATTTACATTGAATGAGACTTTCTTTAAACCTCTCTGAGACATTTCAGAGAGTACATCTCTGAGATAACTGAAGTAATACACTTTCGGAAAACTACAAAAAAACTGCCGGCTATCTAACTGGCTCTCCGATAGAAATACAGAAGTAAGGATTTCATAGTAGTTATTTTCAGCGCCGATTGATCTGGTGACAGCCTCTAGTCTAGGTACTAAGTCGTACTCTGAGTTGGCAATAGTGAAACTTCTAAAAGGCAGTAATATTTCCATTTAAAAATCCATCCGAGTCAACATATAACCAACTTTTCGTTGATTTAAGATACATAGGCTAGTGCCCGTCAATGCAGTTCTGAGTTCAGAAACTACAACGTTTACATTATTTTGGACTCTAGGTAGACTGCCCCAAACGTACTTCATAATGTGTTCTTTGCTTACAAATTCGTCAATGTTTCTGTGTAAGAGGCACAGTGCTCTACCAGCAGAGTAAGAGAGCTTGAACTTACCCTTATTTGTGTATAGAAATCCAGCTTCAAATTTAACAGAAGATTCTATAGAAAAATTACGATTAGGATACAAAAAACACTTCAAACAATGTTCATTGCAAGAGTTATCTTCTGAAACTATATTTTCCATGTTTCCCGTATCATTTAATTGATCATCACGATTGAAAAAAATGATATTTGAACTTTGTTCAGCCATAAACTCATTACTCCAATTGAGTTACAATATTATGTAGAATAGCGATATTGGTCTTGAATAAAACGTTTATAAAAATTATAAAAATTATAAATTTAGAGTTTTAATTCTGAATTCTTGGATAATATTTATCTTTTTATGTCGCTGTGATAAGGCAATTATGTTTCCACTCTCAACATGCATATCTTTTACTAAATATGACGCGCCATCTAAGTCAGTCACACATGCGCCTTTCGGAAATAGCCTCAAAAATAAACAAAACTTTTTAAAAATGACGGGATCGATCACTTCAGCAATCGCCATATTTTGCATTTCATTAATGCTTTCATAAGGTGACTTTTTGGCCCGATACCCCCTGCCAGAAGTCATTGCTTCGTAGGTATTTAGAACTCTTAAAATTCTTGCACCAAGCTTGATTTGGCGCCCCATTAAGCCTTTAGGATAACCAGTACCATTAAAGTTTTCATGATGTTGGAGGACAAGTGTTGTCAACGAGTTAGATAAGTTGGATTCATTAACAATTTTTGCTGATTCAATAGGATGTATTTGAATAAGCTGTTTTTGGGAGTCCGAGACTAACTTCCTAGAACCCAATAACAATGGATACCTTGCCATAGAAATATCACTCAAAAATGCAGCATTGCAATATTCGAGCGTCTTGCTTCTAGTGAGCGTGATGTAGTTACAAAAGCTAGCAGTCAAGCAAACGAGCTTTAATGTTCGTCTGAAAAGCTCGTTTTCAGATCGAATTAAGTCGACGCACGTAATATGACAAAATTTTCCTGCTATTACTTGAGAAACAATTGCGTTGATACGTGAAACTACTGACGCTTCATTGATTAATCTAGAACTAACTATTTCATCAAAAATTAGTTTTAATAATTTGATATTTTTTTTAGTTAATTTTGATTTTCTATTTGAGCTTATGACGTAGAGATTTTTGTAAGCAGATAGGTTTCTAATGTCCTTACTTGATCTTACTTTTGTAAAATTTGTTATGTATGGAGTGTAAAACCAGTTTTTGAATACAAAAACAATGTCTCCGACATTTAAGTCAGACGATTTAATTTTTTTAAACATGAATTATGCAACATATTTATGGTAGCGAATGTCGCACTGCCTTCCCATTGGCTATTGAAATCCTTGAGTATAAGATAATTAGACGTTAATTTTATCGTTCTCCCAATTCAAAAAAAACGCTATTCTATATTTTAAGCACTCACCATCAATGCTACTTTAGTCTAATTATAATTTGGAATTCTCGCGATTAAATTATGATGTAAAAAAATCAACCCCCGAATTCAGATAACAAGTGCACCACTCATGGTTAAATCGGTGATGGATGATCAACTGCCTGTTGGTGGTATTCTAAAATCGCCAAAAATCAGAAGTAAGCACCATGAGTTACAAGCAGTTGATCGAGGGACAACGTTACCAGATCGAAGCCTATCTGCGCGAGGGTTTAAGTTACCGAGAGATAGGTAAAAGGTTGAATGTCAGTCACAGTACCATAAGCCGAGAAGTGAGACGCAACCGTCTAAAAGAGAGTCGCTATCTGCCTGAAGTGGCGCATGCCAAAACAGTAAAACGCCGCCATCTGGCAGCCAAGTATCGACTTTGTGACATGACCATTGCGTTTGTTGAATTCGGATTATCACAGAAGGGGAGCCCTGAGCAGATAGCGGGAGTCGGTAAGTTGATTGGCTATTCTGTCAGCCACGAGTGGATATATGGTCATGTGCAGCGTAAGCGATCAATATAGGCCGCCTTCCCCAGATTTAGCTGCTCCGTAAAATAGCCTCCGTAGATTTTACTAACGGAGACTTTACTGATGGCAACAAAAAGACGTACACGTGAGCAATGGCAAAGGTTGGTTGACAAGCAAGCAGAAAGCGAGCTGACAGTCAGTGAATTTTGTGCACAGCATGCGTTAACAGTATCAAATTTTTATCTGTGGCGTAAAAAGCTGAGCGATGATAGAGAACCGTTTGCGCAGCAGGATAACTGGCTTGCTTTTGATATGCCAGCGAGCGGGAACCAGAGTATAGATTCAGCGTGGGAGATTGAACTGGTATTACCCG
>NZ_JAKRFA010000007.1:0-148322 GCF_022348305.1 Alteromonas sp. MmMcT2-2 | reverse complement strand
GTCCGCAAAAACCCAGTCATAATCAGCAAGTTTTGCTAACTCATTGAATAACATATTTAATAGACCTTTCTTTGACCACAAATTGAAGCGTCGATAAATAGCACTCCAGCCACCAAACTCTGTGGATAAATCTCGCCAAGGGATACCAGTTCTCAGGCGATAAAGTATTCCTTCAAAGGTCATTCTGTGTTCTGGTTTATTGTAAATGAGGCCAGAGCTCTTCATTACTTGAAGTAGCTTTTGTCACCGCTTATCAGTTAGCATTAGTCTTGGCATGGTATTGAGTTGTTAATTTATTTTTGGCGAAACGAATTATAACGCTTTACCATGCCTGTCAAAAACTAATCACGAAAGATCAACAGCCCTTAGTCTGGGTAATTAGATTTTTTTATTGTTTGTTCAGCCATTTCAACTTGGACAGCTTATGCTGAAACGTCTTTTCATCAAATTCAAGAACGAATAACTATCAAAATACGGCGAAAGCAAAATCATGACTATTCTTAAACAAAATGAAGGTTCGGTGGTGGTGCCTGACTTAGTTGGTGAGCACGGAATGCGTAGCGCAAAGTTTTCTAGCTGGCGCTCAACGTACGGTGGCATGGACACCTCAATGATGAATCAGATGAAAAAGCTGCCTAAAATAAGCGCATCAAAAAATGTACGCTGAAGAGCGTATCAAAGCGGATATTCGCCACAAAATAATCGAGGGAAAGCCCTAAGGCCATTCCAAAACAGCGAGATGGGTGTAAAGTTAGTCAAGCAGCGTCGGTGCAGTATTCGTCTGGCTTGTGCTCGCGTGGAATTAAGTTAAAGTGGCTATCGGTATGTAGCAAAGCAGGCGAGCCAAAATGCATTGATTGCCGAAAAGTTATTGCTGTTAACTACTACTCACGAGCGGTGGGGGCTATATTTTTTGTTGTTGCACAACGTGAAAGCTACACATGGAATTTAAAACGTGTGTATCGCATCTATAAAGAGCTTTAGCTGAACCTGCTTATTGAGCCAAGAAAACGGCTTAAATGAGATAAGCCAGATGCGCTTGGAGCGCCGATTATGCCAACTCTAGCATGGTCAGTGGGCTTATTAAGTGACAGCTTGCAAGAGGCCGTTGTATACGTTCGTTTAGTGTTATTGACGATAACAATCGCGAAGGACTCGCGATCGATGTGGATTTAACGATGCCAAGCGCTCGTGATATCCGGTCGTTAGAGCAAATAATTGGATGGCCAGAAAAAACGGCTACAATTTGACTAAAAAAAGCATAAAATACTCTTCAAAACAATGAGTTGCTTGGGATAATAATCAACAAATTACATTGCTGTATATTCAGTTGGGTAAACCGACGCAAAACGCTCATATTGAAGAGTTTAATCGAACAGCAAGGCATTAATGGTTAGATATTCAGTATTTTGTTTCACATGAAAAGCGCAAACCTTGTCATTGCACAAATCCTAGTACGCGACTATAAGAAATAAGGTTTCAGTAAATCTGAACGAAATTTAAAATCAATAGGGCGAAAAACAATGACCTATAAAACAGAACAAGAACAATTCTGGGCGGGTGAGTTTGGAGATAGCTACAGGCATAGAAACGACTCTGAATCATTGCTCTATTCCAAGGTTGCTATGTGGTCGAAGATGCTGCGTTCGGCTAACAATGTAACATCTGCCCTTGAATTAGGTTGTAATATTGGCTTGAACTTGGTTGCTCTTAAAAAGCTTAAGCCCAGCCTGTCGTTAACCGGATATGAAATAAACAAAAAAGCTGCAGAGCAGGCAAAAAAAGAGCGTGTTGCAGATATTTTTACGGCGTCAATTCTTGAAAAGATACGCAGCAATAAATTCGATCTGACATTTACTGCTGGTGTGCTTATCCATATAAATCCAGAATTTTTACACTGCGTTTATGACAACTTAGTAGAAAACTCTCGTCGTTATGTTCTTGTCGCTGAATATTATAATCCATCTCCTACCGTCATTACTTATCGGGGTGAACAAGATAAGCTATTTAAGCGAGATTTTGCTGGCGACCTGATTGAGCGCTATGGAATGAAACTTGTTGACTATGGTTTTCTGTATAAGCGTGACAACTGGGCGCCACAAGACGACATTACGTGGTTTCTTTTAGAAAAGTAATACACCATTGCTGTTGAGCGAAGAGAATCTTAGTTTTGAATACTCGGGCGTAATAGCATACTAAAAGTTTTGTGATTTTTAGAGCTTCGGGCATGCTGTGAGGTCCAACATGAAAAACGCGATGTTATCTCGTGTCCTTAAATATGAAAATCCAGCGCCAGTGAAAAGCCGCTGGCTTGCTTCATTGTCAATTTTTATACGCGCTATTATTTGTGTAGGCTTCCGAAATTCCCTTTGAAATCTCTCTAACGCCGCCGTTAGGCATCTTTTAGCAAACCCCTTTCCTCTGCAACGTGGATTAAGGTTGATCGATACTTCTGCATAGTGGTAATGCACATCAAAACGAACAAACCCAACAGGGGCGGAATTTTCCAAGTAACACAAAATAAGCAGTTTTTTTTCATCAATAAGGGAATGTTGGAGCCAGTCAATATGCTCATTCCAAGTGACCGCCATTGAGTTTAACGACATGGCAATTGTGTGCGGATCGTTGCGCCACTTAAACAGGTATTCTGCATCATCGCGCGTCACAAAGCGGGTCAACATATGTATTTTCCGTTCCAATAAGGCACTATCGGATAATGCTCCATGAAAGAGGACTGCCTCTCTTTACTGACCGACACACCTGCTTTCCAAGGATATGTTTAAGGTGTTTTATTGGCAGACCAAGACCTGGCCGAATAGCTCGAACGTTCTCTCGCGTGAGTATTTCCCCTTTCTTGATATCTTTAACAATGTAAAGGCTTCGCCTAAGTTTACGCGAGTGTATTTCTGATTCTGTGCATCCGTATGAAATTTTGCCAATAGCCACGCGTGCACGTTTTGTTTCGTCGACTAAGAGAGCAAACTCATCCGCTTCAAGAGAAAATGCCGCGTCTACACCGCCCGCATTTCTGTCTATTACAAAGTGCTTTTCTATAACGGTTGCACCGAGAGCTGTTGCGGCAATTGCAGTACCAATACCCGTGGTATGGTCTGATATCCCTACCTGGCAGTTAAACAATTGCTGTAGGTGCGGGAGTGTTGCTAGGTTTGCGTTTACCGGATCTGCAGGGTACTGGCTGGTGCATTTAAGAAGAATATACTCCTGACAATTGTTCTGCTCAAGTACCTCTACAGCCTCGGCTATCTCAGTAAGGCTTGCCATGCCGGTAGACAATATTACCGGTTTACCCGTCTTAGCGACCTTAGCAATTAATTCATGATCCGTGTTTTCAAATGATGCAATTTTGTAGCATGGAACGTCGAGTGATTCTAAGAAGTCAACCGACGTTTCATCAAAAGGGGTGCTAAATGCAACCATGCCTCTTTCTTTCGCCCTTTCAAATATCGCTTTATGCCATTTCCAAGGAGTATGTGCTTTTTCGTACAGCTCATAGAGCGAGCGGCCCTGCCAAAGGCTTTGTTTGTCATCGATAAAAAACTCACTATCCTTAATGTCGATAGTCATAGTGTCGGCGGTATAGGTTTGTAGTTTAAGAGCACGAACACCTGCGTCGGCGGCAGCGTCTACCATTTCTAATGCAAGTGTTAAGTTTTGGTTATGGTTACCCGATAACTCAGCAATAATGAACGGAGGTTCATCTTTACCTATATTAAATGGTCCGATCTTTATGGTGTTCACTTTCTCTCTCATGCTTGTTCTAAAGATAAAGGCTGTAGTAGTGACAAAACGTGTTTGCTCACGCAAGGAGTACCACTGTGTCGAGGGACTATATTACCAGCGCATTCAGACATGGCCTTTAATTTGGACGGTGATTGTAATAACGACACGAGAGTTCTTGCAACGTCAGTTACAGACACCTGATCCCAAAATCCGAGATATTTGCATACGTTTTCTTTCGATAAACATCGCGTTGTTTCAACTTGGTTTTCTGCCACGCATATAACGAGAGCTGGGAGCGTTGAGATACAGCGTTCCCAGTGCATTGAACCACCCGCACCAACCATTAGCGACGCTTTTTTCATAAGCTCCGCTATTCGGTCACAATCTATATGTAAACGTATGTTGTGCTTAGTAATCAAGTTTATTTGACTGACCTTAGCTATCACATCTCTTTTCGCTTGATGGCCACTTCCAATAACGATATCGACCTGTAATTGAACTTCTTTAATCGACGCGATAGCGTCAAGCGTTAAAGATGTCATGTTAGAGGGGTCACTGCCGCCAAAACAAACTAGCACTCGTACTGGATTACGCTTCATAAAATCCTGAGTTGGTTGTTCATAAAACTCCTGTCGCAATAATGCGTACTCTGGGCCGAGCAGCATTTTGCATTTAGGTGGAACTAACATTTCGTATCTATTACCTTTATCGAAAAAGTTGACATCCAGTAGTAAGTCACAATAGTGAGGGCGACTTGCTAAGTCATCGATAACCATCACTTTTGCGCCAGTTAACGAAAGTTTTTGTTCGAATGTTTCATCTAGTTGGTAATGATCAACTATCCATAAATCAGCGTCTACATGCCCAACATCGCTATCAATATGCTGCACAACTTCATGATTGAGGTTACAGGGGCCATAACGTTCTTGTAACAGCGTCGATTTTTGAGAGTTTACAAAAGTGATGCGATGGAGAGTGCCAGATGCGTCCAACAAATTTTGAATGCCCTTGGCTAATGTAAGGCATCGCATAACATGACCTGTGCCTATTTCTGAGTTTGCGTCCACTCTAAAAGCAATTTTTAAGATTAGCGCTCTCCCATTTCTTTCAGTATTTTGAACATCACTTCTGCACGCTTCCAGTCCTCGAATGTATCAATATCTTGAACTAGATGGGAAGGAAGCTTTAACATTCGTGAGTGTTCGGAAAATATTGCTTTAGACGTGTCTAACCACGTTGATGCTTGCGCAGCATAAAGTTGCCCAGCATCATGATAAGCATGTGGTAGATCCTGAGAACGCTTGTTGATATCTACAGCGCTACAGGGCCGGATGTTACCAATTTCATCCTCCAGTAAGGCTCTTTGTATAGGAAAGGAAAAACGATGGGCGGTAAACACGTAATCCGCTTTTGTTTGTTGCAGCAACTCTACCGATTGATCTAATAGCTGCGCAGTGACGAAAGGCGCGGTAGCATATAGACATAAACAGTATTCAACGTTATTTTTAAGGGCTATGTAGTCACTTAGCGCAGAGCGGATAACTGGAGTGGTACCTGTCATATCATCAGCGAGAGATTTATCTCGCATAAAAGGAATTTCGGCTCCATATTCTTTTGCAACGTTTGCGATCTCAGAGTCATCGGTTGAGACGATGACTCTATCTATTAACTTGCTGTTTATTGCAGATTCAATTGAGTAAGCAATAATTGGTTTTCCGCAAAAGCGAGTAATATTTTTCCTTGGAATGCGTTTGCTTCCGCCTCTAGCGGGAATTATAGCGATATTCATTTTTTTGGATATTCACTTTTAAAAAACATCTCAGACACTCACACACTTGGGTATCAAAGTTATAATGCCAAAATTATTCGTCGAGTTCGTCAAGCAATGTGATTAGTTTATCGACAATAAGGTCAACTTGTGAAGATGTTAAATCTGGAAACATAGGTAAGGTGATTGCTTGTTGGTAATATTGCTCTGCGTTAGGAAAGTCTCCAGCGTTAAATCCTAATGCCTCATAATATGGCTGAGTATGAATGGGAATGTAGTGCAAATGTGCGAAGATTCCTGCGTTTCTAAGACGCTCAATAACTGTCTTTTTTTGTTCCTGACTAATATCCAATATACGAACGACATACAGATGATAGCTAGAGTAGCTTTGGCCACTAACAATTAGAGGGAGAATTCGCGGGCAAGACTTGAATAGTTCATCGTACCTTTTAGCGATTGAATTCCGTTTTTCTATAAATACTGAGAGCTTTTTGACTTGGCTAACCCCTAGCGCTCCCTCAATATCGTTCATTCGGTAATTATAGCCAAGACTAACTTGTTGGTAATACCAAGGACCATGAGAAGGTTTCGTCATTGACTCTTTAGCATTAGTGACACCATGGCTTCTGCCCATCCGCATTGATTCTACTAGTGCTGGATCATTTGTCATTGCCATTCCACCTTCCATGGTGGTTATGATCTTTACTGGGTGAAAACTAAAAACGCAAATGTCGGAATATTTACAACTACCTACTAAGCTACTTTTGTACTTTGCTCCCACGGCATGAGATGCATCTTCAATGACTCGAAACCCATAGTGCGACGCAAGAGTGGCTATACTCTCCATATCACACGATTGCCCTGCAAAATGCACAGGAATTAAGACTTTTGGTAGTGTGTTTGTTTCTTTTGCCTTTCTCAGTTTGTTTCTTAACGCAGTTATACACATGTTGCCGGTTTCAAGATCAATGTCTACAAAGTCGACGATAGCATTGCAGTAAAGAGCGCAGTTTGACGAGGCTACAAATGAGTTAGGGGATGTCCAAACTCGATCCCCTTCTCCCACCGATAGTGCTAAGCAAGCCAAATGTAACGCTGAAGTAGCGCTATTAACAGCAACAGCATATCTCGCTCCGCAGTATTCAGACATCGCTTCTTCGAACAGAGGAACTTTGGGACCTTGGGTAAGCCAATCAGATGTTAGTGTTTCAACAACCGCTTTGATATCTTCATCATCTATATGCTGTTTGCCATAAGGAATCATCACTTACCTTCCTGATCAAACGTCAATATTTCATCTACCGTAAGAAAATGAGAGTTTGTGTCTGACACGTATTCAAAACCATCAACTACTGAATTTCCCTTTTCACCGAGAGCGTTAGTTTTGAAGTCGTTGCTTCTATTAAAAAATTTGATAGCTGGCGCAATGACAAAGTGATCGTCATATTCGAAAGTGTGAAAGGCCATGTCGCCAGGGCACATCATTTCGTGAAGTTTCTCGCCAGGTCGAATACCCACTATCTTAATTGGTACACCTGGTGCCATGGCTTCGGCTAAATCGGTAATTCTAATTGACGGTATTTTGGGCACAAATATTTCGCCACCCATCATGCGCTCGAAATTCTTCAAAACAAAGTCGACGCCCTGCTGAAGTGTTATCCAAAATCGCGTCATATCTTTATGCGTAACCGGAATATGGTCAGTGCCTTCTTCAATGAGCTTATTGAAAAATGGAACAACCGAGCCTCTAGAGCCCACTACATTTCCGTATCTCACTACAGAAAATCGAGGTCTGCCCGCGCCAACCATATTATTTGCTGCAACAAACAGCTTATCGGAAGCGAGCTTAGTCGCACCGTACAAATTAACGGGGTTAGCTGCTTTGTCGGTCGACAGCGCGATAACTTTGCTTATCGAGTTATCAATAGCTGCGTTTATAACGTTTTCAGCGCCATCGATATTAGTGCGGATGCACTCCGTGGGATTATATTCAGCAGCCGGAACTTGTTTCATGGCTGCAGCATGGATAACGTAGTCTACCCCTTGCATTGCGCGCGTAAGGCGGTCTTTATCTCGCACATCACCGATAAAGTAGCGCATGCAGGGTGCATTAAATTTCTGTTGCATTTCGAACTGTTTTAGCTCGTCACGCGAATAGATAATTAGGCGCTTGGGGTTATAGCGTGATAACAAATTTTCGGTGTATTTATGACCGAACGAACCTGTACCACCTGTTATCAATATAGACTTGCCGTCAAACATAGATCGCCCACGATTTTTATGATTATCGTTTAAATATATCATGTGTCGGCAACAATGCCATAAACCATTAGTTTTTAACGAGTCTTCCTTAAATAAAAAAAGTGAAATACTCAACAGTAACGATACCGTTAAGCCGTTGGGTATTCATTTTCATACTATTTAAAAAAACAGTCACTGGTTATTCTTCTGTCTATTTACTACACTATATTTAGTGAAAGTTTAATAGGGTAGCCTCATGATTAAAATAGGTTCCGATTCAGGTAACTCGCTTATTGGTCAAATCCAAGAAAAGCAAAATAACCTGTTTGAGAAGCTTGCCAGCGGTAAGAAAATTAACAATGCATCTGACGGCGCAGCAGCCCAGCAAATCATCGACCGGTTAACGTCTGAAGTAGAAGGCAACCGCCAGGCTATTAATAACGTTTACGACGGAATTTCGGTGGCGCAGGTTGCAGAGGGTGGTTTAGGTAGAATCAACGACGATGTGAATCGCATTCGCGAACTTACCTTACAATCTGGCAATGGTGTTTTGAGCAGTGGTGATCGCCGTGCTATTCAATCTGAAATCACTCAGCTGCAAGAAAACATCTCGCAAACTATCGAGCAGACGAATTTTGCTGGCAAGCCGTTACTATCTGAAATTGGCTCACTTGAATTCCAATCAGGTTCAAGTGCGGGTCAATCAATTAGTGTCAACACACAGGATGTTGCTGCTCAGCTAAACGATGTACTGGCTATCGATATTACATCGGGAACCAGCATTGAAGATGCGCTAGGTGCAACTGATGCTGCAATTGAAACGCTTGGTAACGCGCGAGGCGATTTAGGTGCTACCCAAAACCGTTTCGAAAGTGCGGCGCGTTCTCTTACTCAAGCTAACGTGAACACCGCTGAAGCGCGTAGCCGCATTCAAGATCTTGATTTTGCTCAAGCTGTGTCACAGCAGGCGTCAAACGATGTGCTGGGTCAGGCGGCGCTAACCGTTCAAGCGCAAGCGAATCAGCAGCAAAGTCAGGTTTTATCGTTGTTGAGTTAAACCAACATACGTTAATTTTGCTAAAATTAATCGAAAGAAGCAGGGTAACCTGCTTTTTTTATTGATACATTTCCGAAAACAGCGGTTGCGCTCCGATCTTTTGTCGTTACAATTTATAAATGCGCTAAACTGTAAATAATAACAAAGCGTTCTCGGGGAATTGATGAAGAACATTTTGCTGGTTAGTGACAACCAGGAACTTATTCAAAACTTGGAAACTATCGTTACCTTCATGGGAGAATCGTGTCAATCGCGAGGCTTTAGTGATTGCGAAAGGTATTTGCAAGATAGTGGGGCTGATGCTGTTCTTATAGAGCACATATCGCCAGCCATAGTCAGCGGACTGGTTGAGAAGTTTCCTCACATACCATTTGTAGCATTGGTTGAAAATAATAGCCAAGCATCAGCAGGTTGTAATCTCGTTAGCGTTATTGCAACGCCATTAACCTATCCCGTTTTGACCCAAGCTATCCATCGTTGCCAAGAATACTCAAGGCGCAAACCGAGCTTGTCTCGTACATCGGGAACAAAGACGCGACTGTTTAGAAGCCTTATTGGTAAAAGCGAACAAATACAAATAGTTCGTCGATTAGTTGAACAGGTTGCTCCAACTGATGCCACTGTCTTGATTCTAGGTGAGTCTGGAACAGGTAAAGAGGTCGTTGCACGTAATGTTCACTTCTTATCTGAACGCAAAGACGGGCCATTTATTCCGGTAAACTGCGGTGCCATTCCTGGCGAGCTGCTAGAAAGCGAGCTATTTGGTCACGAAAAAGGGGCGTTTACTGGCGCAATCAGCGCACGTAAAGGCCGTTTTGAGTTAGCGGAAGGCGGTACGTTGTTTCTGGATGAAATCGGCGATATGCCGCTTCAGATGCAGGTTAAATTATTGCGCGTGTTACAAGAGCGTACCTTCGAGCGCGTAGGTGGCAACAAACCCCTTCAGTGTAACGTACGCATCATCGCCGCGACGCACCGCAATTTGGAAACCATGATCAATGAAGACAAGTTCCGTGAGGACTTGTATTACCGACTCAACGTATTCCCGATTGATAGTCCTGCACTCAGACAAAGAAAAGACGATATCCCCTTACTGCTCCAAGAGCTAAATAGCCGTATCCAAGGTGATGGGGTGGAAGGTGTGCGCTTTACCGAGCAAGCGATCGCCTCGTTAATGGAGCACGAATGGGCAGGCAACGTTCGTGAGCTGTCTAACTTGGTTGAACGCTTAACAATTCTTTATCCTGGTCAAATCGTTGATATCGCCGATTTACCTGAGAAATATCAATACGGTGATGTACAGGCTTACGAGCCTGATTATCCAGAAGAAATTCTTGAGCGTGAAGCATTCAATGCACTCTTTGCTGAAGCGGCCGCGCAAGAGCCAGAAGAAGACCTTAACGAGCAAAGCCATGAGGGTCTGAACGGAATGGTTTCTTCATCTTTACCTGAAGAAGGGGTTAATCTCAAAGAGTACCTTTCTGAGTTGGAAGTAAACCTCATTCGACAGGCGTTAGACAATCAAGATTGGGTGGTGGCTCGAGCTGCCGACAAACTTGGTATGCGCAGAACAACGCTTGTCGAGAAAATGCGGAAGTACGATATTCAACGTACTGAAGAAGCGTAATGTCAGGTAATTGACGTTGCGCTTTCCTCTATAATTTCATCCTATCTAACTGAAATATAAGCCAATGATGAATTGGCACATCTTCTGCTTTATCTAAGTCATAGTTTAACAGCGTCTGCAATTTGACGAGGGCAATATGGCTTTTGACAGCACACCACAATCAACTGAGTACTCAGCATCAAGCTATGCGTTAGATAGTATTGATAATGCTATATCTCGTGATGAATACGACCCCTCAAGCAGTGACGATATTTCGTCTTTACGGTTGCAGGCGAGTCGACTTGAACACTTACTTCAGGTAATGCCTGCGGGCGTTATCGTTATAGACGGCAAAGGGATCGTACGCCAAGCCAATGAACAAGCGAAAGCACTGTTAGGTGAACCGCTGGAAGAGGAAGTGTGGCGAAGTATTATCACGCGCTCATTCAAGCCTCGCGCTGACGACGGCCACGAAGTCTCACTTGTTGACGGTCGCCGAGTGAAGCTTTCTATCACGCCATTAGAAAATGAGCCTGGGCAATTAATTGTTATTACCGACTTAACCGAAACGCGGCAGCTGCAAGCACGCGTGAGTCATATGCAGCGCCTGTCTTCTCTCGGAAAAATGGTGGCATCCCTTGCTCACCAAATTCGTACGCCTCTTTCTGCGGCCATGCTCTATGCGTCTAATTTAACGCGCAAAGGCTTGGGACAAGAAGCACAAACTCAATTTGCAAACAAGCTAACTGACAGGCTTAAAGAGCTAGAGAGTCAGGTTAACGACATGCTGCTTTTCGCTAAGTCAGGGGAAGAACAAGTGGTCAGCCAAATTAGCTTGGGAGAGTTGTTTACTTCAATTGAAGGCAGTGCCCAAACCATGACGGCTCAAGCACAGCAAACGCTAACTTTTAGCGGCTTCGATAAAAACGTATCTATTACCGGTAATCTTACAGCGCTTCAAGGCGCGTTATTAAACCTTGTTCACAACGCGAGCCAAGTTACTCCGAAAGGGGAGTGCGTGCACGTAGAAACTGCAGTGTCTGATGAACGTTTGCATGTGGCCATTATAGATAAAGGTCCTGGCGTACCGGATAAACTCAAAAACAAAATTTTTGAACCGTTTTTCACAACTAAAACTCATGGCACGGGCCTTGGTCTTGCGGTGGTTAAATCCGTCGTAAACGCCCACAACGGTTTGCTTAGCGTATCAAATATGCCAGAAGGTGGGGCGTGCTTTAGTGTGTCTTTGCCGTGTGTGGTGAACGCTCAATCTTCACAAACATTGACTCATGTTGCGTAGGTCATAGGAGAGAATAATGTCTAAAACTACCATTTTAATTGTTGAAGATGACGCAGGATTACGCGAAGCACTCCTAGACACCCTTCTGTTAGGTAACTATGAGGTTGTTGCCGCTGACTGTGCTGAAGAAGCGTTGATGGTGCTGTCTTCGCGCTCCGTAGATTTAGTGGTAAGCGATATTCAAATGGGTGAAATGAGCGGTTTAACGTTACTTAAGAGTATCAAAACCAAGTACCCCAATATGCCGGTGCTGTTGATGACAGCCTATGCCACTATTGATGATGCCGTGCAGGCAATGCGCGATGGCGCTACAGACTATTTATCAAAACCGTTTGCCCCAGAAGTACTGCTTAATTTAGTGGGACGCTACGCGCCGGCTCAAAAAATAGAGTCACGCACGCCTATTGTTGCTGACCCTTCAAGCTTGAAGTTACTTGAGCTTTCTCGCAAAGTCGCGAAGTCCGACGCCACTGTGATGGTAATGGGACCAAGCGGTTCGGGTAAAGAAGTGCTGTCTCGCTATATTCACGATCAGTCGCCGCGGAGTGATGCGCCATTTGTCGCCATCAACTGTGCGGCCATACCAGAGAACATGCTAGAAGCGACCTTGTTTGGTTACGAAAAAGGTGCGTTCACCGGTGCAATCCAAGCTTGCCCGGGTAAATTTGAACAAGCCCAAGACGGTACGCTGTTACTTGATGAAATAACCGAGATGGATTTGGCGCTTCAAGCTAAACTGCTACGCGTGTTACAAGAGCGCGAAGTAGAGCGTCTTGGCGGACGTAAAACCGTTAAGCTCAACGTCCGCGTTATTGCTACAAGTAACCGAGATTTGAGAAAAGCAGTGGATGCGGGAGAGTTCAGAGAAGATTTGTACTATCGCTTAAATGTATTCCCTATCGAGTGGCGCCCGCTTTCGGAACGTCCGGGTGATATTGTCCCTCTTGCCGAACACCTGGTTCAGCGTCACGCTAGTTCTCAAGGGCTGGGTACTATCAGGTTAAGCGCAGCAGCACGCAATAAGCTGTCACAATACAGCTGGCCAGGGAACGTTCGCGAACTAGAAAACGTGATTCAACGGGCGCTTATTTTATGCGAACACAATGAAATCGACGCCAGCGATTTAATGATTGACGAAGACATGACTGCACCTGTTGAGACACCGCAAGAGCATGTTGAAGATAATAGGCTAGGGTCTGAGCTGCGCTACCAAGAACATCAAATTATCCTCGATACATTGGTGTCGTGTAACGGCAAGCGTAAAGATGTGGCAGAAAAGCTCGGCATTAGTCCAAGAACCCTTCGTTACAAATTAGCGCGCATGCGCGAAGACGGTATTGAGGTGCCCGCATAAGGTCGCTTTCTACACTTTCGGTTTCCTCGTTCTTATCCGTCGCCTCTGTAGTAAAGAAGGCGGCGGTTTTTTGTTGCTCACACTAAGTCAAACGCCATAAATTTGGCTAACCCTCTTACTTTTGGTTTATCTTCTTGATATGTATAGCTTTTTAAAGTTGGCAAGCCCTTTGCTAAATCCCCTCTATACATAAGTTATACGCCGATGTTCAGGCGGTCTCGAAAAAGCACTAGGAGTGGTTATGGACGTTAAAGCCAATAGTTTGTATCAAGAAATGCAGAACATGATTGGGCAAACTCGTCTTCAAGTTAATGAGCCTCAACAGCAGCCGCTTAGTGAAGTTAATAGCTCGGCAAGTGATTTCTCGACCATGCTAAAGAATGCGGTAGATGGTGTAAACGGCATGCAGCTCGAATCAAAAGACGCGCAGCAGCGTTTTGAAATGGGCGACCCTAACTTAAGCCTAGCTCAAGTTATGCTGACGAAAGAAAAGGCGGGCATTGCTTTTGAAGCCACTGTTCAAGTACGTAACAAAGTACTTGAAGCCTATAAAACAATAATGAATATGCCGGTGTAGGTGGAGTAGGTTATGGCTGAAGCTACAGGTACAAACCTTACGGTTCCTGATCAAAATCAAGCAGTGGACAATGAGCCAGAAAACAAATCTGGTTTTATGGACACTTTAGGTAGCGCAGATATGATGCGCCAAATGGCCCTTGTGGTTGTTTTGGTAATCTGCGTCGCTATCGCTATTTTTATTCTTATCTGGTCGCAAGAACCTGATTACCGTCCACTTGCGAAAATGGAAACCCAAGAGCTTATTGAAACCCTCGATTATATGGATGCGAACCAAATCGACTATAAGCTTGAAGGCAATATTGTTTACGTAAGAAGTGACGAATTCCAAAATATTCGTTTAGGCATGACCCGCCAAGGGTTAACTAAGGTCTCTGATGCCGGTACCGATATCATTATGCAGGATATGGGGTTTGGCGTGAGCCAGCGTGTTGAGATGGAACGTCTAAAACACGCCCGCGAGCAACAAATCGCGGCCACTATCGAAGATATCGCAAGCATTCAAAAAGCCCGTGTCTTGTTAGCTATGCCTAAAGAGAACGTATTTGCGCGAAGAGAGAAGAAAGCGTCGGCAACCGTTGTGCTAACGGCTAAGCGCGGTGCCGTTATTGCAGGTGAAGAGGTTGATGCTGTTGTCGATATTGTGGCGTCTGCAGTGCAAAACATGGAGCCGTCTAAGGTAACCGTAACAGACAGCAATGGTCGTCTGCTTAACTCAGGCTCTCAAGATTCTATGAGTGCTCGTGCCAGAAAAGAATACGAGATTGAGCGCCAGCGTGAGCAAGAGTACTTAGAAAAAATTGACGCGATACTGATTCCAGTATTGGGCATAGGTAACTACACAGCACAAGCTGACGTTACCATGGACTTTACAGCTATGGAACAAACACAGCGTAGCTACAACCCTGATTTACCTGCGGTTCGCAGTGAGATGATCATGGAAGAAAACAGCGTAGGTGGCGGTGTTGGCGGTATTCCTGGTGCACTGTCTAATCAACCTCCATTAGATTCTAATATTCCAGAAAATGCAGTGGGCGGCAGTCAACAAACTATGCCTGGGCGCACAGCAAAAGAGTCTACGCGCAACTACGAACTTGATACCACTATCAGTCATACCAAGAAACAGACAGGGGTTATTCGCAGATTAAGTGTATCTGTGGCGGTGGACTATACCCAAGTTGCGGGTGAAGACGGTGCGATAACGCCAACACCGCGTAAACAAGAAGAGATTCTCAACATACGTAGGCTTTTACAGGGCGGCATTGGCTTTGACGTTACCCGTGGTGATTCGTTAGAAGTTGTAAGCGTGCCCTTTACTCGGATGGACGCAGGGGAAATTGAAGACGCGTCTATTTGGGAGCAGCCCGGATTTCTACCAATTCTTAAGCTAGTTGTTGGTGGCTTGGTTATAATAGTGCTTATCATCTTCGTGATTCGTCCTATGCTACGTCGTCTTATTAATCCTGATGAGTCGAACGACGCCGATGAATTTGATGCAGACGAAGGCCTAGATTTAGGCGATGACACCATTAGCATGTTAACGTCTGACTTTGACGAAGGACAGGTAGGTTTTGCGCCAGATGGTTCACTCATGCTGCCTGACCTGCACAAAGATGAAGATGTACTTAAAGCCGTACGTGCCCTTGTGGCCAATGAACCTGAGTTATCAGCCCAAGTAGTGAAGGGCTGGTTAATGCAAGACGAGTAGTGAGATAAGATTATGGCTGAAGAACTTGCCAATGTTGACGAGCCGTCATACGACGTAAGTAAATTAGAAGGCGTAGAAAAAGCGGCCATCTTGCTGCTGAGTCTTTCTGAAGAAGACGCCGCCCAGATATTGAAACACTTAGAGCCCAAGCAAGTACAAAAGCTCGGTACTGAAATGGCAAAAGTGGACGATATGACGCAAACCAAAATTACGGCGGTTCATAAGCACTTTATCGAAGAAATTCAGAATTACAGTACCATTGGCTTCCAAAGCCAAGACTTTGTTAAACGTGCGCTCACAGCCGCGTTAGGTGAAGATAAGGCCGCAAACCTAATTGATCAAATCCTGATGGGAAGCGGAGCAAAAGGCCTAGACTCATTGAAGTGGATGGATTCTAAGCAAGTAGCCAGCATTATTCGCAATGAGCACCCGCAGATTCAAACTATCGTATTGTCTTATTTAGAGCCTGAACAAAGTGCTGAAATATTGGCGCAGTTCCCTGAAAAAGTGCGACTCGACTTGCTAATGCGTATAGCAAATCTAGAGGAAGTTCAGCCGGCTGCACTACAAGAGCTGAACGAAATCATGGAGAAACAGTTTGCAGGTCAAGCGGGTACACAAGCAGCCAAAATGGGCGGCTTGAAGTCTGCAGCGAACATTATGAACTACCTAGATACCGCGATAGAAGGTCAGTTGATGGATGCTATTCGCGAGCAAGACGAAGAGATGAGCCAGCAAATTCAAGACCTGATGTTTGTATTCGACAATTTAGTCGATGTAGACGACAAGGGTATTCAGGCCATACTGCGCGAAGTACAGCAAGACGCGCTGCTTAAAGCCATTAAAGGTGCTGACGAAGAGCTTAAAGACAAAATTATGCGCAATATGTCTAAGCGTGCTGCTGAAATGCTTAATGATGATTTGGAAGCGCTCGGTCCTGTGCGTATTAGTGAAGTGGAAACAGCGCAGAAAGAGATCCTTTCTGTTGCCCGTCGACTTTCTGACTCTGGTGAAATCATGCTTGGTGGTGGCGGTGGCGAAGAGTTCCTGTAGGAACGCTAGTCCCGTCACTCATTTAGCCTAGGTAAATATATGACTGCCAAAAAAAGTTTCAGCGAAAACGAAGTAAATGAAGCTAAAAAATGGGACCTACCTTTCGTTGATGACCCCACTGCACCCCGAGAAAACGAGCCGACCAACGCGTTAAACAAACGTTCAGACTGGAAGTATGAACCGCCTGAAGTTGAGGAAGAGATTAAGCCGCCTACCGCTGAAGAAATAGAAGCTATACGTCAGGCTGCTTATGATGAAGGTTATCAGGAAGGTAAAGAAAAAGGTTTTGAAGAAGGAAAAGCGCAAGGCCTTGAAGCAGGTTTAGCGGAAGGTAAAGAGCAAGGTCACACCGAAGGGCTTGAACAAGGGCTTGAAGAAGGCCGCCAGCAAATGACGGCACAAGCCGAAGTGTGGCAAATGCTTGCTGAAAAATTTCACGACCCACTCTCGCAAGCCAACGATGAAACCCGAGACCAATTGGTAAAACTCGCCGTTACTCTTGCAAAAGCAGTTATTAAAACAGAGGTAAGTACTAACCAACAGGTTATAATGCAGGCGTTAAGCGAAGGTATTAAAGCGCTACCAATTAATCAAGCTGACTATCAAATTCATATGAACCCTGAAGATATTGAATTGGTTAAAGCGCATTTTGGTGAAGAGGAAATTACCAAAAAAGGCTGGAATTTGGTTGAAGCACCAGCAATGGAACGCGGTGGCTGTGACATTACCACTGCGCAAAATGCCGTAGATGTGTCGATTGAGCGTCGATGCCGCGACGTTATCGATAAGTTTCTACTAAACCAAGGTTTATCTAATGACTAGCCCTTGGCATGCCCATTTTGAATCACTTACTAAACAAGTGACATCGCCACCCGTTGTTGCAGCGGGAAAATTAGTCCGGGGCATAGGGCTTACCCTTGAAGCTGTAGGTTGCCAGCTGCCGGTGGGCAGTCAATGTTTAGTGCAAACCATCGAAGGCGAAATAGAAGCTGAAGTAGTTGGCTTTGGTGATGATATTACCTATTTGATGCCCACTGAAGCGGTTCGCGGTATTGTGCCAGGGAGTCGCGTTATGCCGTTAAACCGGCAAAGCGGTTTGCCGGTAGGTATGGGACTGTTGGGACGTGTAGTCGATGGCAACGGTCAGCCACTTGACGGACTGGGTGAAATCAATGCCGAAGCGCGAGCTCCCACTACGCGTCCTCCTATGAATCCGCTCATTCGCCGTCCAATCAACACCCCTATGGATGTTGGCGTACGTGCCATCAATGCGTTAAATACTGTTGGCGTTGGTCAGCGTATGGGGCTTTTTGCAGGAAGTGGCGTGGGTAAAAGTGTGCTACTTGGCATGATGACCCGAGGCTGTGAAGCCGATGTGGTCGTGGTTGGGCTTGTAGGTGAGCGTGGCCGAGAAGTAAAAGAGTTTATCCACGAAATACTGACAGAAGAAGAACGCCAACGGGCGGTTGTAGTGGCAGCGCCAGCCGATACTTCGCCGCTCATGCGATTGAAAGGATGTGAGACTGCGGTAACGATTGCTGAGTACTTCCGCGACAAAGGTATGAAGGTGCTGTTGCTGATTGATTCGTTAACTCGCTATGCCATGGCGCAGCGTGAGATTGCATTAGCTGTGGGTGAGCCACCGGCCACAAAAGGTTATCCGCCTTCGGTGTTTGCTCGGCTGCCCGCACTAGTAGAACGTGCAGGTAACGGCAGCGAAAGACAGGGCTCTATAACGGCTTTTTATACGGTGCTAACCGAAGGTGACGATTTGCAAGACCCCATTGCCGACGCTGCTCGCGCAATTTTGGATGGTCACGTGGTGTTGTCGCGAACCCTTGCTGACAGCGGTCATTACCCTGCTATTGATATTGAAGCGTCGATAAGCCGTGTAATGCCTATGGTCGTGAGCGAAGAACATCAATTGATGGCGCGTCGTATTCGACAAGTTTATTCAAACTATAAACAAAACCAAGACCTCATTTCTATTGGCGCCTATGCGAAAGGATCAGACCCGCGAATTGATCTGGCTATTCGCGCAGAGCCTGCAATCAACGCTTTATTGCAGCAAGGGATGAAGCAAGTCATACCGTATGACGAGAGCTTAGAAGGCATGGCTGCACTGGCTAAAGGGCTGGGGCAAGGCTAATGTATAGTGCTGCAATGCAAGTTAGCTTGCCTATGATCCAGAAGTCATCAACTTTCCAAAAGGTATCGCATAATGTCTAAACAACTAGAACGTTTAGCCGAATTCGAGCGCGAAAAAGAGCAGCGAGAAGCCCGATACTACAAACAGGCCCAACAGAACGTTAATCAGCAAAAGCAAAAGCTAACCAGTCTTGAGCAGTACCGCATTGACTACATAAAAGGTATTCAACAAACCGGTCAAGCAGGTGTTACCGCCACCTATTATCAGCAGCATTTATCCTTCGTTGGAAAACTGGATAAAGCGTGCGAACAACAGATGCAAGTGATTGCTCGTGCACAAATGGCGGCGGATCAGCGAAAGCAACTGTGGTTAAAGCAACAACAAAAAGTGAAAGCTGTTACCTTGTTGCTAGATAAGAAAAAGTTGGCAGAGCAGAAAAAAGAAGCCAGAGCTGAGCAAGCCATGATGGATGAGTTTGCTACCCAACGATTTTTCAGAGCTAAGCGCTCGCCTTTCTGATAATTAGTCGAGCCTCTGCCACTTTGGCTCAACCCTTGCAAAACCATTTCATAATGTACTAGCGCGACGTAATTACTTTGCAATCGCTACTACGGTAAATCATCGTTTCCTTGAGTTTCATCACACAGTATCGCGTTTGAAATTCAGCGGGGGCGACTAAAGGCCGTAGCGAAAAATCATAGCGATACATGCTGACTAAGTAATGCTAAGTGATTGTAATTGAAGCAAGCGCTGGTGGGTTTGCGATGAAATGGCGTCAAGTTTTTTATAAGAAAACGCCACGTGAATCATTCGCACCACGATACGTCTTCTTGGTGAAAGACGATTTAAATGTAGGACGGTAGGACAATATGCAACAAGTTGCCGCACATAAAACAGACATTGCCGCATTACCATTCTCTGCTTCTGGTACGGCGAAAGCCGTTGGAACGGGTATTGGAACTCAGCAAGAAGCGAACAGTGAAAATAACCAAGCATTTAACCGACTTTATCAAGAAGCTAAATCGAGCAAGTCAGAAATTGTTTTAAACGAAAAAGAAGACCAGGTTTCTCAATCTCGAACAGCAAACCGTTCGGACAGCGCGGCTCCCCAATCTTCAGTCTCCAGTGACACGATCAAAAATGGTAAAGACCGCGATGCGGGACATACGGATTTACCTGTCCGTGACGAAGTGACAGATATTCCAGTTGAGTCTGAAGCTGACTCTCACAATGCAAATCAAGAAGAAAATGCAACGCTTGGTGCACACGAGGTTGCGCAAGGTTCAGCAACGACAACGCAGCCCACGACTGACAGTGAAAATACCAATCTCGTTATTGACGACGCTGAAGGCGCCGTTGAACAAAAAAACGTGACCGACGTGCAGTATGTCATTGGAGAAGGTGGCAGAAAAGATGCCGAGGCTGGCGTTATTACCTCACCTGGCACGCCAGACGGAAAGCCAAGCAAAGACGATGGCGAGCGAGACTGGATTGCCTACGTTGAGACGGTAGCCAATCGTTTTGGAAAAAGTGATGAATCTTCAGGTGAATCAGGTACCACAGAAGATAAGGGTATCTCTGAAGCTGCAGGCGAGGCAGTTAACGTTGTATCTATAAAAGAAAGCGGAAAACTTTGGAAGCTTCCGGAGGATGTGGATGCGAGCGATATGCCATCGGTCATGGCCCATCTGTTGACGCAACTTAATAGTAGCAATGATGGTGAATTAGCCATCGAATCCCTGTCGTCTGAAGCACAACAAACACTCACAGCACTAACTTCACTTATTATTGGTGGCAACGCTAACAACCAACAGAGTGAAAGTGATAGTGAAGCGAACAATACGTCTTCAAATGCGCAAATTGATATCAATACTAATTCAGATAAAAAATTAAAAAATGACAATGAGCTTTCAGCATTAATTGCCAAGCTCATGCAGACTGAGAACACAGAAAACCCTGAACAAGGTCTAGCGTCAGACACTGAAGCCGCAAATGCATTAAGCGATATGTTAGAAACGTTAAATGGGCTATCTGAAAGCGGCAAAAAATCGGCCGATGAATCGCTCGTATTAAGTCTACTAGCAGATGAACTTAACAATATTCAGGAAAAATCTCTTGATGACAATCTCACCGAAGCTCAAGAGTTATTGACCGAGTTAACTTCAGAGGCAGCTGTTGCGGGCAATGTGGCGGTAAATGCAGCAGTATCAAACGACGCTAAATCAGCATCATCTGAGGGGCTGTCAAACGTTGAAAACAGCGGTGAGCAAACCAAGGTAGTTGATTCTTTTGGTGCTACAGAAATTTCAAGCGACCTGCTTTCAGCGATAAGTGAGCTATCGCCACAAAGCGCGCAAAAGGCAACGGAAGCGTTTGCAGAGCGTGTAGTCGCGGCTCTGCCTGGTGGTGCACAGCAACAAGCGGTGAAGGCTAACATTATCGCTGGCATTAACGAGTTTCAGCAACAAGTCCAGCAAGGTAGAGAGCCTGGCATTGATTTATCAACTATTGTTGCCGATGCCGCGAAAGATGCTGCGGTAAGTGCTGATGTGGTTGCTTCAATGACAGCGCGTGTAGACGGTCAAGCCAGTCAATTCTTAAATTTGATGACGCAAACTCAAGCAAGTGCTCAACACGCTATTGCTGGATTGGTCAATCCAACTGAATCGGTTATGCAGGAAAACTCTCAGCTTCGCGCTGAAGCATCAAAAACTCAGCAGCAGTTTGAAGGTTTTGATAAAGCGGTCAATATTCATAAGAGCGACGGCCAGCAGCAGCTTAGTGAGAAAATTCGCTGGATGGTTAATGCGCGAAATACCATGGCTGAAATTCGCTTAGATCCTCCCGAGCTTGGCAGTATGCAGGTGAGAGTAAATGTGGCGGGTGACGCTGCAAGCGTGAGCTTTGTTGTGCAATCACAGCAAGCTAAAGATGCGTTGGCCGATGCTATGCCTAAGCTAAGGGATATGCTCTCAGAACAAGGTATTGAGTTAGGCGACGCCCAAGTTAGGAAAGATAATTCTTCTGGTCAAGAAAATGGCCAGCAACTTGCAGGAAACAGTCACCAAGGTCAGGGAGCTGGGGATCGTGGAGAAAATGACGGTGTAGACGACACGGATGGCATGCGGGTTATTGAACAGTCGATTTCGCGCGCGGACAAGGGCGGCATAGACTTTTACGCTTAACCACATCCCGTATGAATTATTACCAATAGGTCGCATAGAGAGAATATGTAAACGCTGCTATGTTTTGAATGAAAGGAGTGAGCAGTAGGTGGTATTAGAGGGTAATAGGAAGCGTGAAGACGCAAAAAATTACCCGTACACATATTGTTTTCCTCAAATAATGGCATTGCCATTTTTGACGGAACCTTGATAATACGTTTTTTCCGAGCATTACTGACGAGTTACACATGGCTGAAGAAGAATTACAAGTAGAAGAAGGCGGTAAAAAGAAAGGCAAAATGATGTTGATCATTATTATCGCTGTGGTTCTTTTAGGGGGCGGTGCAGCTGCCTATTTCTTATTGTTCGCAGGCGGTGATGAGCCAGCAGCCGAACAGCTTGCCGAGACTGATGCCGCAGCAGCGGCTGCGAGTGCACCAGCATCAGCAGCAGGGAAAGCTGAAATGGGCACTGCGCTTTACGTAGCGATGCCGCGACCATTTGTTTTTAACGTGCCGGGCGCAGGAAGAGACAGGTTGGTTCAGATAAAAGTGCAGTTGCTTGTGCGCGGTTCTGACAATGAAGAGTTGGCGAAGACGCATATACCGCTAATTGAAGGGACATTACTACAGGCTTTTAGTACTTCAAATGCAGACGATCTGGTTACCGAAGCCGGTAAAATTGAGCTTCGTGAGCAGGCAGTGACTGAAGTACAAAAAGCATTAAAGGACATTACGGGCAGCGATGTAGTTGAGCGCGTATTGTTCACTGGGTTTGTCATGCAGTAATGCATTGACTAAGTAAGGTAGAAGACGGTGAGTGATTTATTATCTCAAGATGAAATCGATGCCCTATTACACGGGGTAGATGATGTAGAAGAAGAAGAGGTCGGCGGCAGCGACTCTGATGCTTCTACGCTCGAGTACGACTTCTCCTCGCAAGACAGAATTGTGCGTGGGCGTATGCCTACGCTTGAAATAGTTAATGAACGTTTCGCACGTCACATGCGTGTGAGTTTGTTTAACATGATGCGACGATCAGCTGAAGTATCGATTAACGGTATCCAGATGATCAAGTTTGGCGAATACATCCATACGTTATTTGTTCCAACGAGTTTGAACATGGTGCGCTTCCGTCCGCTTAAAGGCACGGGACTTATCACCATGGAAGCCCGCTTGGTATTTATTCTGGTAGACAACTTCTTTGGCGGTGATGGACGTTATCATGCGAAGATTGAAGGCCGGGAGTTTACGCCAACGGAGCGCCGTATTATCCAGATGCTGCTTAAAATAATCTTTGAAGATTATAAAGAAGCCTGGGCACCGGTCATGGATGTGTCGTTTGAATATTTGGACTCAGAAGTAAACCCTGCGATGGCGAACATTGTGAGCCCGACCGAGGTGGTGGTCATCAGCTCGTTTCATATCGAGCTAGATGGTGGCGGTGGCGACTTCCACGTGTCTTTACCATACTCAATGCTGGAGCCAATTCGCGAACTGCTTGATGCGGGTGTTCAAAGCGACAAAGAAGATACAGACTTACGCTGGAGTAAGGCCCTTCGCGATGAAATTATGGACGTTAAAGTGGCGTTAACTACGCATATGCTAGACGTTGATGTACCGCTTCGCGATGTGATGGAGTTTAAACCTGGCGATATCATACCTGTGGAGATGCCAGAAACCATCACAGTATTAATTGAAGATTTACCCACGTTCAGGGCTAAATTAGGTCGCAGTCGCGACAATTTGGCACTGAAAATTGTAGAGAAGATTGCAAGACCGACTTCAGTGAAGTCTGAGCTACAGTTATTAACCCGCGGTGGGCGCATTATTGATAATGACGCAGAACTGCAAGTACTCGAAGAAGACCTGTAAGGTAGAGGGGAGTTCCCATGAGTGAAGACGGTATGGACGATTGGGCAGCGGCAATGGCCGAGCAAGCCGAATCTGAAGCGGAACAAGAGGCTGGCGATAACGAAGACGTACAAGTTGCCGAACTTGACGAATTAACTGACGACGCGCCGATTACGCAAGAAGAAAAGAAAAAGCTAGATACCATTCTAGATATACCTGTGACTATTTCGATGGAAGTCGGTCGTAGTCAAATAAGTATCCGAAATCTGCTACAGTTGAACCAGGGTTCTGTGGTGGAGCTGGATCGTGTTGCCGGTGAGCCACTAGATGTATTAGTTAATGGCACGTTGATTGCTCATGGAGAAGTAGTAGTGGTCAACGACAAATTCGGTATTCGATTAACGGATGTTATCAGTCAAATTGAGAGAATCAAGAAGCTCAGATAAAACTTCTTATAAAGTAAGGGGTTGCGCAATGCTGCCCCTTTTATTTAGCCAGATAGCCGTCGCGCAGTCGACCCAGTCAATCACCAATCCCACGTCGGTACTGTCAATTTTCCTTTCTTTACTTGTCGTTGTTGGCGTCATTTTCGCTCTCGCTTATGTGATGCGTCGATTTAATGTCACTGCGATGGGTGGAAATCAAATGAAAGTCGCGGCCAGCATGGTTGTTGGCGCAAAAGAAAAAATCATGGTGATTCAGGTAGGTGAAGAGCAGCACCTCATTGGTGTAACCAGTCACAACATCTCTCATTTAAGCAAATTAGATAAGAATCTCGATGTGCCTGTGAAAGGTGTGAACAAAACCACAGGCGAGCAACAAAATGGTGCCGATGCGTTTAAACAAAAACTTGTTGCTGCCATGGCGGGAAAGCTCAACCCGAATATAGAAAAGAATAAAACAAAGGAAGAGTCGAGAGATGCGTAAGTTTGCCTGGCTACTTTTAATACTGCCCTTATTACTTCTCGTTGAGCCCGCCTATGCTCAACAGGGAATTTCAGCCGTCACGGTGACAACCAATCAAGATGGCTCTCAAGACTACACCATGACACTTCAAGCGCTGTTTATCATGACAGCGCTAAGCCTTATTCCTGCGTTTATCATGATGATGACTTCTTTCACGCGTATTATTGTGGTGTTGTCTATTCTGCGTCAGGCGATTGGCTTACAGCAATCACCGTCAAACCAGATACTCATTGGCGTTAGTTTGTTTCTATCCATGTTTATTATGGCGCCGGTATTTGAAGAGGTGAACGAGCGAGCTTTACAGCCCTATCTTAACGAGCAGCTCACCAGTTTAGACGCTCTTGAGCAAGCCAAAGGGCCTATGCGCGCGTTTATGCTTTCTCAAACACGGGTAAAAGACTTAGAAACGTTTGTACGGATAGCCGGAGACGAAGGAAAATACGCTGACACCAATGAAGTACCGCTAACCATCCTAATTCCGGCTTTTGTAACCAGTGAACTTAAAACCGCGTTTCAAATCGGTTTTATGCTATTTATTCCCTTTCTCATCATTGACTTGGTGGTAGCGTCTATATTGATGGCTATGGGTATGATGATGCTTTCACCTATGATTGTATCCTTACCGTTTAAGCTCATGTTGTTCGTGTTGGTTGATGGATGGAACTTGATTTTCGGCACGTTGGCGACCAGCTTCGGCATGGGCGTCTAGGAGGGCTTATGTCACCAGAAGTCTTTGTAGAAATACTGCGAGAAGCCATGTTCATGGTTATTGTGTTGGTATCTGCGGTGATTGTTCCAAGCTTGATCGTAGGTCTAGTTGTTGCTGTTTTTCAGGCGGCGACCAGTATCAACGAACAGACAATGAGTTTCTTGCCCCGCTTACTTGTAACGCTTCTCGCGCTGAGTTGGGGCGGAAACTGGTTGGTGCAACAGCTTATGGACTTTACTTTCAGAATGGTTGATATGATCCCGCAGGTTGTGGGATAGAAGGCTAAAGCTGTGGAAGTCGAACTTGCGACCATCAATCAATTTCTAGCAGACATGCTGCTGCCGTTTATGCGCATTAGCGGCTTATTCGTGGCCATGATTGGCTTGAGTGCTAAATCCATTCCGCCGCAGGTAAGAGCCTTGTTGGGTATAATGCTCACGCTCATTATCATGCCGGTAGTGCCCCCGTCACCCATAGAAAATTTGGTGGATGTGGGCACATTTTTAATCGTTATTCAGCAGTTGCTAATAGGCATTGCTATTGGTTTTATATCAATGATGGTGCTCAATACCTTCGTGCTTGCAGGTCAAATTATAGCAATGCAAACCGGTTTGGGGTTTGCGTCAATCGTTGACCCGGTAAACGGTATTAACGTGCCCGCAGTCGGCCAGTTTTATCTGATACTAGCGACCTTATTGTTTTGGACCTTGGATGGGCATTTGTCCATGATCCAAATGATAGTAATGAGCTTTGAGGCGTTTCCTATAGGCGATGCATGGTGGACCGGTGAACAGTTCCGCGATATTGCTCATTGGGCCGGCTGGATGTTCATATCGGCAGTGACCCTCTCCCTTGCGCCAATCGTCTCGTTGCTTATCGTGAACTTGGCGTTTGGCGTAATGACTAAAGCTGCACCACAGCTAAACATTTTTAGTATTGGTTTTTCCATTGCTCAGGTAATGGGATTACTGATTATTTGGATAACACTTGATAACTTTACTGCACACTTCGAAACCCAATGGTTTAGAGCCGAACAGTTTATGTGTGAACTATTGAATATTTGTTCGTAGGAAAACATGGCAGATTCAAGCGAAAAAACAGAAGACCCCACGGGGAAAAAACTCGAAGATGCCCGAAAAAAAGGGCAGCTAGCCCGTTCCCGTGAACTCTCTTCGACCCTAGTACTTATCGTCAGTGCTTTTATGTTTTTGTTTGTGGGCGGGTGGATTGCTGAATCTGTTTTTAAACTTACTCAGAGAATGTTCATTCTCTCTCGTGACGAGACCTATGATATCACCCACATGTTTGGCGCATGGGGTGAAGCCTTTTCGGCAGTAGGTCCTGCCGTGCTGCTATACATGGCTGTGGCAATGATAGCGGGCATTTATGGCTCTATCGCCCTTGGCGGTTTTAACTTTACCTGGGAAGGTGCAAAACCTAAGGGTTCAAAAATGAGCCCTATTCAAGGCTTCAAGCGTATGTTCGGCATGAACGGCTTGGTTGAGTTACTCAAGTCTATAGCAAAAGTGGTGGTCATAATTGGCATGGCCATCGGAGCGTTACTGTTCTTTGAAGATGAAGCGCTCCACCTTGATATGGAGCTTTATCCGGGAAACATCTTTCACGCACTCGACATGCTTAAGTGGGCGTTTCTTATTCTGGTGTGCGGCATGATCCCTATCGCGCTCATTGATGTGCCTTATCAAATGTATAAGCACAACAAAGAAATGAAGATGACCAAGCAAGAGGTTAAAGACGAACGGAAAAATGCGGAAGGCGACCCTATGGTTAAAGGTCGAATTCGCCGTCTGCAATATCAGGCTGCAACCAAGCGCATGATGCAGGAAGTCCCACAAGCAGATGTTGTAGTGACCAACCCTACTCACTTTTCTGTTGCTATTAAATATGACGAGAAGGGGGTAAGGGCGCCGGTTGTGGTCGCGAAAGGTGCTGATGAGCTAGCGATGCACATCAGAAAAATTGCTACCGCCAACGATGTGCCGTTGATCCCTTCACCCATGTTAGCGCGAGCCATTTTCTACTCCACTGAAGTGGACGATGAAATTCCTAACGCTTTATTTATGGCGGTAGCGCAGGTGCTTGCGCATGTTTATCAGTTAAAAGCGCACAAAGCAGGTAAGGGCAAACGTCCTAAGCCACTTAAACGGGATTTGCCTATCCCACCAGAGTACCGACACTAACCCAACCGCTAAATGGGTGAAAAATTGACTTTGAAGGCGGGGCATAGCTATTTGCCCCGAACCAACAGTTCTACCAGCGCGCTAGGGTTCCTCTCACATCCACATGAACAAAAGGCCCGTGCGCCGCATTAGCACCGTAAATACCAAGCCCACCGATTCTTGGGCCGAAAGCGCCTTGTTTAGACATGTTTGATATAAAGTTCGCAAGCCATACCGCGTCTTCACGGTTTACTACGCCGTCTTTATTCAGGTCATCCATTACACCGTCCTTCGGTGACTGATCAATATAGAAATCTGCCGCGCCCCCCCATACGTGCCGGCTGTACTGAACGTTACCAATGGCCTTGTTGTAAAACGGGGGGCGATATCCGCTCATAATGGTTAGCCCTTCAACCGCATGCCCTTCGTCATTTAAAGTGTGCAGAATTTTCTCCAGTTTCAACAACAGTCCTGCGCGCAAATGCACATATTTTGGAAACCCTTGTTGTTGCTTAGACAGAAATTGCCCGAGGGTAAAATTGGGAGACAATCTTACGTCCGTTTGTTCTGGTAATACTTCTACAAGCCCTTGAGGGGGTAAATAAATGGGGTTATTTTTTAAAGGCTTTTCAGGGTACTTGCCAATCGTATAGCCGTTTAACTTACCTGCTCTGTCTACCGTATTCAAAGGGGTCATAACAAACACGTTAAGTGTGGCTACCTCACCGGTTTGCTTGTTGGTGGTCTTAAGCACATAGTGCCCTGATTTCTTTGGTGCAAGAATAGGCGCCTTTCCCACGCTCCCGCTGGCAGCGGGTAGATTCGAACTCGTATTCAGTGCTTCACCATTTGCGTGGTGAAATTGAAAACTTCCAGTGTGAGTTTTATCAACAAACTCAACAGTGAAAGCCTTGTTTGGCATAACAAAAATGGAGAATATTGGGTAGGGAACCGTATTTCCATTAATATTTAGCTTCGAATTGAGCATTGTATTTTCAAACGAAAATACGTTACTAGTGTGCGCTAAAGACAGAAGAGCAACCATCATTAATAAAGACTTACGCACTCTTATACTCCTTCAATTTTTCAATAATGTAGCTGTCGCGGTTGTATGCATCACGGCGAAAAACAATGGTCCCTTCTCCATTCGCAAACGCAGTGAAATATACAATAAGTACAGGAATAGGTTTCTTTAAATACAGCGTGCTAGTCTCTTCACTTTGAAGCAATTGCTCGGCTTGCGCTATCGCCTCAGCTTGGCCTGAGTGATTAAGCACCCACTGAGTTAGCGCCAGGGGGTTAGATACTCTAATACAGCCTGAACTAAAGTTTCTTTCCTGCTTTGAAAAAAGGCTATGATCAGGGGTGTCGTGTAAATAGATTGCATGCTTATTGGGCAGCATAAATTTTACTTTACCTAGGGCATTATATGGGCCCGGTTTCTGTCTTAGCGTGTAATGGAATGTACCTCTCGTTACGTTCTGCCAATCGAATTCATCGACAGGTTTGAAACCACTGACACCCGCGGGCTGAGCTTCATAGCCTTGTTTTACTAATACGGAGGGATCGGTTTTTAATTTTGCAAGTTTGTCTTTGGTGGCAATACTAAAAGGTACGGTCCAATAAGGATTAAAAACCATGTATTTCATAGATTCAGTGAAAACGGGTGTTTGTCTTATCGGTGTACCTACAATCACTGGCATATCCAGTGTTTGTTCGCCGTCAGAAAATCCTCTTAACTGAAATGAAGCAATATTAACACGCAGATACGTCGACCAGCTTTGGTGGGGAAGCCAGCGCCAACGTTCTAAGTTTGCATCGATTCTTTCTAACCAAGAAAACGTGGTGGCATTTAATGCTTCTAAAGTGGAACTTCCCACAATACCATCTGGCTCTAAGCCCGCCGACATTTGAAACTGCTTAACCGCGTCCAGTAAATCTTTATCGAATAACTCTGAATAGGTTCCCGGCCCTAAAAGGCGAGACTTTAGCAACACAACTCGTTCGCTCGTTGAGTTCAGCTTAAGTGTTGGGCCAGCTGGAATTTGTGTGGTAACTGTAGATACAGCTGACAGTAGGCTTCGTTTTTTATCCAGCAATAGCTGGTATTCGTGGTGAGTAGGCCACATGGCCTGCAATGTTGCAGAAACACCGTTTGTTAATGCGTGATTAAGTGAAGCTACAGGGTCTGCTTCCCTTTGCTGAAGAAACCAATGAGCATCGGCATTGGCGGGACTGACAAGCCCGTTTAATCGATGCAGGGTCTGACTGATAAAGGCGTCTGTTGCCAGTACATCTAACAGGGCAGTATTTGCGTCTCGACTTTCGAGCATTGACGCGTGGTAATACTCAGGAGAGAAGCCGTGTAATTCGGAGTCGGCAATTTCATGCAGTAGCTCTTGTAGGCGGGTTTCTGCTTCGCTAGTGCCAAACCAAATAAGCTGGTAGTCGTTTTGAGTGTAGACCTCGCTTACCAAGACTCTATTGTTCACACGCGATGGGTTACTGTTACTGGGGCTATATTTATCAACGGCATCAACCAATAAATTTTCGACTCGCTGTCGTAAATTAGGCTGTTTAGATGCGTTTGCAGTGTGACTTAGCGTTAATAACACAACAAGGCAAAACCACATTGCCTTAGAATAAACCCACTGAGATAACATCATATAAATAATATCCTTATTTAAACTATAAAGTGCGTGATAAGTAAGCGTTTGCGTTTCAAAGAGAGTGAGTTTTTGGCCGTCGATGTTGGGACTTTATTGTGTATATAAATTCTTTCAGCATTGCTTAATATCGACACACTACTCCTTATGCGAAGGTTAATGCATTTACTCAAACCGCCGCACTAATAATAGCCTGCGATACTATGGGACGGATACAAAATAATGTTGTAAAAGCAAATTCGATATTACCCGTACACTCGACTTTGTTTATTTGGATTACTTGAAATTAGACATTTCAAAATGAAGTATGTCGTTTTCAAATGCTTCTGTGAGGGAAATACTGTCTAGATTATTTAATAGTATATGGCGGTTAGCTGGATCAATGTTGAAGTTACTGTAAAAGCTGCTTCCGTGCGCCGCTATACAGCACTCAATAAGATTAATGGTTAATTCGAACTTGGGTGAACGGCTAAGCTCAAACAGTTCTTGAACTTTATCTTCGTCCAACGTGATAGGGAGAATCTGATTGTAAATGCAGTTTTGATAGAAGATATCTGCAAAGGTCGTGGCAATGATACAGCGTATTCCAAAGTCAGTAAGAGACCATTGGGCATGTTCTCGGCTAGAGCCACAACCAAAGTTTTCCCGTGCTATTAAAATATGGCTTCCTTGTCGGGCTTTGTCATTAATTACAAAATCAACATTAGGGCTATCATAATCTCCGTTGTGATAACGCCAGTTGAAAAATAAGTTGCTTCCGAGCCCTTTTTTACTTATTCCCGCCATAAACTGTTTGGGGATGATTTGGTCTGTGTCTACATTTGCCTGATCAAGCGGGTAGACCCGAGAGGTGAACAGGAAGGGATTTGTGTTATTTATCATAGCCATGTCCTGACATCGACAATTCGACCCGATAACGCTGCCGCTGCGGCCATTAATGGGCTCATAAGATGAGTTCTACCGCCTGCGCCTTGCCTACCTTCAAAATTACGGTTACTTGTAGATGCACATCGTTGTCCTGGCAAAAGTTGGTCACTGTTCATGCCTAAGCACATAGAACATCCGGGATGACGCCACTCAAAGCCAGAATCTATAAAAATTTTGTCCAGCCCCTCTTTTTCAGCTTGTGTTTTGACGGCTACTGAACCGGGTACCACTATGGCACGAACACTAGGGCTGACTTTTCCCAACTTGGCGATTGAAGCGGCATGCCTTAAATCTTCAATGCGGCTGTTAGTGCATGAACCTATGAAGACCACATCGACAGCTAAACCATCGATGGCATCGCCTTCATTTAGATTCATATAGTGAAGCGCACGTTCAGATGACGTCGTACAAGCGGTCGGTATAGTGTCGTTCACGGATATAACTTGGTCTGGTGATGTTCCCCACGTTACCTGTGGGCTCAGTTTACTGACATCCAGCGTTAAGGACTTATCGAACTTCGCATTATCGTCGGTGAACAGTGTCTGCCATCGTTGAGACATATTCTGTTCTAATTTAAACGAATCCATTAATGGTTTTAGATAGTGATATGTAGTTTCGTCAGGCGCGATAAGTGCGCTTTTGGCACCGGCCTCGATTGACATATTACACAGCGTCATTCGAGATTCCATGGAAAGTGAAGAGATACACTCTCCGCGATACTCTATTACGAAGCCTGTTCCTCCCCTTGCTCCTAATTTTCCTATAACGTAAAGAGCGATGTCTTTTGCAGTAACGCCAACAGCGAGTGCTCCTGTCAAAGTAATAGACATTGTTTTGGCACGAGTCACACGCAGAGTTTGTGTCGCCAATACATGCTCAACTTGTGATGTACCAATACCGAAAGCGAGGGCGCCAAAAGCGCCGTGCGTTGAGGTATGAGAATCGCCACAAACAACCGTCATACCTGGCATAATCCGACCTTGTTCTGGAGCGATGACATGAAC
Source organism: Alteromonas sp. MmMcT2-2 (assembly GCF_022348305.1). Classification (NCBI taxonomy): domain Bacteria; kingdom Pseudomonadati; phylum Pseudomonadota; class Gammaproteobacteria; order Alteromonadales; family Alteromonadaceae; genus Alteromonas; species Alteromonas sp. MmMcT2-2. The sequence continues at coordinate 116,300 of NZ_JAKRFA010000007.1, read as the reverse complement.
AATACCTTGTTTTTCATCTCCCATGGGGAAGAGGGGGATATCGTAGTCATTACAGTTAGCAGTCAGGGCTTCTAGTTGACGCTTACTTTCAGAACTGCAGTCATCAAGGCTCAACGATGTGGTGGGGATAGCGTGATCCATAGTGGCTAACGTAAGTTCAGGTCTGCGAACTCGGCGCGCTTTCTCCGCTAATCCACTAAAAGCTTGGGGAGAGGTCACTTCATGAATCAAATGTAAGTCGATATAAAGCAGGCTTTCCTCACCGTCATTGGCTACACAATGAGCATCAAAAATTTTTTCGTATAGTGTTTTGGCAGGTGTATCAGTCATGGTTTTGACGACTTCTGAAAGAGATATGAGTATGCACCCAAGTACTTGGGTGCGTTTTAGGGCTTACGATTTAGGCGGTGCCTTTTTTGATTGCCATTGCTACCTGAGCAACGTGGCGACCCTGGCTTTTGGCTATCTCGATTTCGTCATCACTAGGCTGGCGACTGCCATCGCCACCAGCAATGGTTGATGAGCCGTATGGTGTTCCCCCCATTACTTCATCAATATTAGTTAGACGCTTTTCAGTGTAAGGTGTGCCTACTATTGTCATGCCTAGATGCATTAAGTTTACAATGGTCGACACTAATGTTGTTTCTTGACCTCCATGCTGGCTTGCTGTGGATGTAAAAACGCTTCCCACCTTTCCTACAAGCGCGTTCTGAAACCATAACCCGCCTGTCTGATCCAAAAAATTGGCCATTTGGGAAGCCATTCTACCGTAACGTGTTGGCGTACCAATGATGATAGCGTCGTATTCTGGTAGCTCATCAACAGTGGCGATAGGAGCGTCTTGGTCAAGCTTGGCACCAGCTTGCTTTGCCACCTCTTTAGGCATTAACTCTGGTACTCGTTTAATCACAACTTCCGCACCTTCTACTTGCTTTACGCCCTCAGCAATCGCCGTTGCTAACGTTTCTATATGGCCATAGGTAGAATAATAAAGAACAAGTGTTTTCATGGTTTAATCCTCTTTTGTCTCGCGAGTAGTAGGTCCAACGTACTTCACATCTTCTACTGCCTTTCCAGTTAAGATAAAGCCTATCGGCGTTGTGGTTTCTTCTTGTAAATGTGCAACCAAGCTACCTGTTCGCGCCAATAAGGAAATTCCCTTCAATGCGCTAAGAGGAAAGCCTACGTCCAGCATTACAGCGGGAATGGCGCCATTAACGTTAATCGGTAGCGATTTCCCTATAATGTCAGGCATTAACTTCTGCACAGTGTAAAGTGCTTCGAAATAATGATTTTCAACTTCTTTTTCTTTTGCGAGCTTCATTATCAGGTTGGCGCGCGGGTCGCCTTCAGAGTGGAGAGGGTGGCCAAAGCCAGGCAGTCGTTTTCCTTGCGATTTGTACTCGTTGAGCACTTCTTTTACTGCTGACTCCATAGAGGAGTCTTGAGCTCTTTCAACAATACGATGCAAAAAGTGCCCGGCGACCTCTGCACTACCTAGCACAACGGAGCCGCACCCATTGAGGCCAGCAGCAACTGCTCCTTGAAAAGCTTCTGGTGCAGCAGCAAGCGTTGCTCGAGCTGCCACCACGCTTGGTACAAGCCCATGTTCGGCGATTGACGTCAGTACGACATTAGCAAAGAACTTTTGCTTTTCGGTTGGCATATGACCGCAAACTAAAAGCCAGAAATAAGATGTAAAATCTACTTTGCCGATAATGTCATCACACAAATCATAGCCCCTGACCGTAATGTTTTCAGCGGTAGACGTACAAATAGCCGAAGTAAAATTATCCTGTTTACCAATTCTCATGTATGTTCTCCTCTGAAAAACAAATCGGTTAATTTCGCATATCGAACTTGATTTCGTATATCGAAGAATATAGTATGAATAGTGAAGTGTAAAGATGCATTTTCAAGTTTATCTACGCGCTGTTTATAATTGAGGATCCGGTTATGTCAAAAATGCTATCAAATGTGAAGGTTGTAGAAATGGGAACCTTTATCACTGGACCGGCCGCGGGAATGTTTCTCGCGGACATGGGCGCTGACGTAATAAAAGTAGAGCGTCCAGAGTCTGGTGACCCTTTTAGAGCGTTCAAAGGCGAGCTATACAGCCCACATTTTCAAACGTATAACCGCAATAAGCGAAGCATTGAGCTCGATACTCGCGACAGCAGCGATTTGGCGAAGTTTGATGCATTGATAAAAGAGGCTGACGTTTTTATTGAAAACTTTCGTCCAGGCGTAGCGGATAAACTGAATGTAGATTTCGCGCGTTTAAAAGCGTTAAACCCCAAGCTTATATACTGCTCAATTTCAGGTTTTGGTCCAGACGGCCCTGACGCATTGAAGCCTGCATTTGATACCGTTGCGCAAGCCGCCACCGGGTTTCTTAGGCTTTTGTTAAATCCAGCTAATCCACGTGTTGTCGGCCCCGCCATTGCTGATGCGATTACAGGGTTTTATGCTTCTCAAGGGGTTCTTGCAGCTTTATTTAAACGCCATGAGTCGAACGAAGGATGCCTAGTCGAAGTGTCAATGCTAGAAGCTATGACCCATTTCAATTTGGATGATTTTACGCACTTCTATTCAAGCGACCTGATTATGGGGCCCGAAAGCCGGCCGAACGTTTCTCAATCTTATGTTTTCGAGTGTAAAGACAGACGTTGGATTGCCTTACATATGTCTTCGCCTGCTAAGTTCTGGACCGGGCTTTCTGAAGCAGTGGGCAAGCCTGATATGCTAGAAATGCCTGAATTTAATAGCCGTGAAGCAAGGATAGAAAACTACGATAAGGTGTTGGACTTTTTAAAACCCATTTTTATGCAGCAACCCGCATCTTACTGGTGTCAACGTTTTACTGAGATTGAGGTTCCACATTCTCTGGTCATGAATTCGGCGGAAGCCCTTGAGACCCCTCAGGCGAAACACATGAAATTAAAGGTGCAGGCTGAGCACCCATCGAAGGGAACATTTACTACGGTTCGTCCAGCCATTCGATTTAATGGTGAAATTAGCGAGGACGTTACCCCTCCGCCCGTTCTTGGGCAACATAATGGACAGGGTTTTAATTAACCTGTGTAGTATTTTTATCACCCTTTAACTTTGATATAGTCGAAGAAATAATGGTTATAAGTAGCGTAAAACTTTGAAAGATAAAGATCCTGAGTATCTTACTACACTAGAACGAGGATTAACGGTCCTGCGTTCGTTTAATAAGTCCCGGCCGGAAATGCAGCTGAGCGAGGTTGCTGCTGCAACTAATTTAAGTCCAGCAGTGGCTCGCAGGTGCTTGAATACCCTGGTGGCTCTGGGTTACGTAACCCGTGCTGGCAAAAAGTTTCTTCTAACACCAGAAGTGCTGGTTTTTGGATCCGCATTTCTGGCGTCTGCGAGCATTGACTCTGTTATTGGTGAGCACCTACAGAGCGTTAGGGATGAAACTGGCGACAGTTCGTCTATCTCTGTGCTGTCTGGTGAGGATATTTTGTATCTTGCCCATATCCCGACGAACCGCCATATCCGTTTAAATGCAGGAGTCGGGACGCGCTTTCCTGCTCACGCTACCTCAATGGGTAAGGTCATGCTTGCTCATCTGCCTGAAGATAAGTTAGCTGATTATTTAGAGCACGCTGAACTAAAGCGTTTCACGGACTTAACAGTAACCTCACCCGAAACGCTCAAAAAGCAACTTGTTGATATTAGAAGCAAGGGATATTGTTCGGTTTTAAGTGAATTAGACTACGGCCTCGTTTCTATTGCTGTACCTGTATATGACGATGACGGTAGTGTTCTTGCTGCCATCAACTGTTCTACAGCTGCCTCGCGCATTGCGCAGGATGAATTAGTTCGAACTCGCCTTCCTTTGTTAAAGCAAGCGTCACAGCAAATTCAACAATCTCTCAATAAGTGGCCTGTACTACTTCACTCGCTGCTCAGATTGTAATACACCCTTCCAAATAATTTCTTCGAAAGCACGCTACGGCGTGCTTTTTTCGTTTCTGCGCAAAACAAAACCAAAAAAATATTAAAAAATTCGATAATCGAACTTGATTTCGATAGTCGAAGACATTAATGTAAATAAAACGTTAAGTCACTGTGAGGTTTTTCCTCTCTGTAGACTGGGACCAAGTAGCGGGTGGAGAAAACGTCATGCCTGAGTTAGCAAGTAAAGATCTATTCAAAAAATCTATTCTGAGTTCAGTGGTTGTTGGGGCGTTGAGCTCTACACCTGTATATGCACAGGAAGGTTCAGGAGAAAACGAGTTACAAGATGACAAAGACGTTGAAGTCATCATGGTTCAAGGAACGAGAAGAACGACCAAACTACAAGACGCACCAGTTTCGATGACGGCCTTCACTGAGCTAGACATTGAACGCTCTGGAATCGACCGCCCCGCTGATTTTATAGGCTTAACCCCCAATGTAACGCTAATAGAAACGCAAAACGCCGGGATGGCATTTATTACTATCCGAGGCATATCACAAAACCGTGATACACAACCTTCCGTTGCGGTAATCGTGGATGGAGTGCAGCAAACAGACGCTGGGCAGTTTCAGCAAGAGCTTTTTGACATTCAACAGATTGAAGTGCTTAAAGGGCCTCAAGGCGGTCTGTATGGTAGAAACGCCATTGGAGGCGCTATCGTAATTAATACTAAAGATCCTACTGAATATACTCAGGGTAAAGTGCGATTGGGTGTGGATAACGGGCCCGGATATCGAGTTCAAGCTGGGTTAAGCGGTCCAATGGGAGAGAATTGGGCCTATCGCATCTCGGGCTCTTATTACGATACAGATGGTTACATAGAGAACACTTACCTAGGTGAGAATTCAGACCCGCTCAAAGATATCTCTTTCAGAGGTAAAGCCCTTTGGTATGCCAGTGAAAATTTCGAAGTGGATTTTAGGGGATATTACAGCGCTCTGGAAACGCAGCCATTTAATTACCGAATCACCTTTGATGTCAATGAAGTGCTTTCCCCTCGCACCAACAACCCTGGAATCAATGACAGAGACCTTTACGGTGGGTCAATTAAAATGACCTATACCGACGAGGAAGGGGGAACATGGACTTCAATTACAGCTTATGACCGCAGCAAAGAATTAATAGCGGGAGATGCATACGACTTTTTGCCTGTAGAAGAATCATTTCTGTATAACTTGCTGCTTGGTTTTGGACTGCCAGAAGATGCTGTGTATGACCAAAGTCAAATATCAAACTTTGGGTCAAAAAACTGGAGCCAAGAAATTAGGTACACATCTCCAGATAGCGAGCGATTTAAGTATATCTATGGAGTCTACTTCGTCGATACTGAACAGCTTCAACAAAACGGTGCCAGGGCAGATTTCGGTTTAGGGTTTGCGTCTCCACTCGACTGGATAAGCACCGATCCAAGTAATCCTCAGCTCAATTTCCTGTCTGACTTACGCAATAACTTTGCTTGGGCAGTTTTCGCCAATATGTCTTATGAAATGAGTGACGATTGGGTGTTAGACGCTTCGCTACGCTATGACAGGGACGAGCGAGAGAACGTAACTCAAACTCCGCAAGCATTCATTCCTAATGTGCCAGGCTTCCCTGTCGGGACAGAAGGGGAGGTGCGTGAAAAAACATTCAGCGAATGGCAGCCTAAAGTGACACTAACATATAAACCTGTCGACGCATTTACCATGTATGGTGGCTACAGCGTGGGTTTTCGTTCTGGCGGATTTAACCAAACTGGTTCAGATGCTGTCGCAGGTGCCGCTGGCATTTTCGGTATCAAAGAATTTTACGAAGCTGAAACCGCTTCGACATGGGAACTGGGAGGTAAGTTTACATTAGCAGATAACAACATTCGCGGTGGGTTCGCGGTGTATTCAACTACTAGTGAAAACACGCCTTTCTTCGTATTTCTTCAAGAAAACTCTACGCAGAATATTGGAACCATTGATGAAGCTGAATTAAATGGGTTCGAATTCGATATTACTGCAACGCCATTGCCTGGTCTTAGAGTCGTAGCTGGCTTTGGGTATGTTGACAGCGAAATTACTGAGTATGGAGACCCACAGGCTATAGGTAACCAGACGCCGGCGGTATCCAAAACCACCATTAATCTTGGTGCTGAATATCGCCAAGATCTTAGTGATGGGCTCACTAGTCTTATTTATCGAATTGACTACCAACGCCTAGGTGAAACGAATTTTGATATTTACGAAACCACCACTCGTGAGCCTGTAAGCCTTGTAGATGCCCGTCTTACCTATGACACCGAAAATTGGTCTCTATCGCTCTGGGCGAAAAACCTTCTAGACAAACAGTATAACGCCGAATGGTCGCCAGGTGGATTCGTCTATCGAGCACGTCCCCGCGTGTTCGGGCTGACCTATAACTACAAATTTGAAATGTAAAACTATTGTTAATAGCTTAATATCTGAGAAACGAATGGGAGTATCACAATGTCATTAGCTCACTGGAATAAGTCAGATGTACCAATTCAAAAGCTCCGAGCGCTACAGCGCAAGCGTCGCGGCAACACCTCGGTACACAGCTTACATCACCATGCTTTTAAGTGTAATAACGCGGAAGAAACGCGGAAGTTTTATGAAGATGTACTCAATATCCCGCTAGTTTGTGCAATCATTGAACCGAAAGATCCTATCACAGGTAAAGAAACGCCTTATGCCCACCTCTATTTTGAATTAAGTGACGGAAGCTGGCTGGCGTTCTTTGATTTCCCGCAGAAATACAAAGACCTTAACTGCGGTTTCGAAAATACTGACGTATGGACGCATCACATCGCATTGGAGATTGATGATGAAGATACGCTTAATGATTACCGTAAACGATTAGATGAGCATGGCGTGGAATACATGAATATCGACCATGAATATTGTAACTCTATCTACTTTTATGATCCTAACGGTCTTTGTGTGGAGTTTACCCACAACGTAGACGATACAGAGCGTTATTTTCATGACAAAGCTCGAGATGCCAAGGCTGACATGGAAGAGTGGATGAGAGTACGAGGTGAAGCATATCCAGATGCGTCGTAAATAATGGATACAGTTTCTTGTGTTAGTAGTGACAACTCGTTACTACACGTCGTTCACAATAATCGAGTAGGGCGCCCCGCTATTGTTTTTTTGCATGGCGCTTGCTCGTCACACCATGTTTGGAAGTACCAGTTTAATGATGAATTACTTGACGAACAGTTTCATCTAATTGCGTTAGATATGAGAGGGCATGGCTTGTCCTCTAAGCCAGACAGTTCCGACGCCTACCGAGAGGGCCGTTATTGGGCAGATGACCTTGATTCGGTGTTAACGCACTTTAACCTTACTCAATGCGTCTTAGTTGCTTGGTCATATGGCGGGCGGATGGTAAATGACTATCTAAGATATTATGGCACTTCCCATCTGCTGGGGATTAATTTTATCGCTGCCGGTACCCTTGCTACGAATGACGTAAAAGGACCAGGGTACACAGTGTTAGGCGATATGTTCAGTGAAGACCCTATGCGTGTTAGTAAAGCTGAAGAGCAATTTGTACACGATTTAGCAGTGGGCGTAACCGACCTCGATTTAATCAAGCACCTTAATGAAGATTTAAAACATTGCCCTATGTATGTTCGCGATGCCATGCGTCAGAGGGATATGGACTACGACGACATTCTTAAAAATTTAGATGTACCCGTTTTGCTTACTCATGGAGAAGATGATAGGTATTCACTTGTTAAGCTAGCTTATTTGCTCAACAATCACATTCCGCATACTTCGCTTTCGATTTTGAAGCGCGCAGGTCATTTGCCTTTTGTACAGCGCTATCAAGAATATAATAAGTCTCTTTACGCTTTCGTCAGCACTTTAGTGACTTGATAGCGTGAAACGATAGGGTTCTGATTCTCTCAACCAATTCTTTTTGCTTAAATTCGTGAGGACTAGGTTGCTGTAAATCAACATAACTACCGAACTAGCTTCCACTGTATATACAAGTAGCAATAAGTTTTGCACTCATACACAAAGCTGGCACGTTAGTTGAAAACTCTCCTTCAGTTTCACGTAAAGCGTCAATTTTCTGATAGAGAGACACCAAGCCATGCAGTTATCCGGTTATCTTCAGCGATTCGATAAAAATCAGCTGCAAAATTTCACTAGTGGTTTAGGCGCACCCATCGTCCTTTTGGCAATTATGGGCATGGTTATATTGCCTATGCCGCCATTCTTACTGGACGTGCTGTTTAGCTTTAATATTGCGTTGTCGCTAGTCATTATCTTGGTGGCTGTACTTACCCAGCGCCCAGTAGATTTCGGCATTTTCCCCTTGGTGTTACTTATCGCTACCGTTTTGAGACTAGCGCTTAACGTGGCTTCTACTCGCGTTGTTTTACTTTACGGACATGAAGGCGGCGATGCAGCAGGTAAAGTTATCGAAGCCTTCGGTGAGGTCGTGATTGGTGGTAACTACGCCGTAGGTATTGTTGTTTTCGCCATTCTTCTTATTATCAACTTCAAAGTTGTAACCGCAGGCGCAGGACGTATTTCAGAAGTAAGCGCTCGCTTTACGTTAGATGCTATGCCCGGTAAGCAAATGGCCATCGATGCTGATTTAAATGCAGGGTATATAGATCAAGATCAAGCACGTAAACGCCGTGAAGAGATTACCGCAGAAGCGGATTTTTATGGGTCGATGGACGGTGCGTCAAAATTTGTAAAGGGTGATGCGGTCGCAGGCCTTTTCATCATGCTGATTAATATTGTCGGTGGTCTTTTTATTGGCATGATTCAGCACGGGCTTTCATTCGGTAACGCGATAGAAATCTACACCATATTGACCATCGGTGATGGTTTGGTGGCGCAAATTCCTTCATTGTTACTTTCGGTCGCTACAGCCATTATCGTTACTCGTGAAAACGAGACCCAGGAAATGGGCAAAGAAATCCGCGGTCAGCTCGGTAATAATCAAGCCCTGTATATAGCCTCGGGCGTTCTATTTGTGATGGGGATCATTCCTGGGATGCCTCATATCGCATTCTTAGGGTTCTCATTCTTGATTGCAGGCTTTGCTTACTGGCAGTCGGTCCAAGAAAAGAGAAAGGCCGCAGAGCCCAAAGTGCCAGACAATGTGGTTAAAGATGAATCGGTTGCGCCTGAAGTGAAAGAGCTTGGCTGGGATGATGTTCAGCAGGTAGATACCATCGGATTGGAAGTGGGCTATCGCTTAATTCCTCTTGTCGATAAATCCCAAGGTGGCGAGTTGTTGACGCGCATTAAAGGCGTACGTAAGAAACTATCGCAAGAGCTGGGTTTCCTTATTCCGCCTGTCCACATTCGCGATAACTTGGATTTAGAGCCCAACACTTACACCATCGCTATGCTAGGCGTAACGATTGGGGATTCCATCATCAGTCACGATGAAGAACTTGCTATTAATCCAGGGCAAGTGTTCGGTAAATTAGAAGGGCGTGCCACCAAAGACCCCGCGTTCGGCTTAGACGCAGTATGGATCAAGCCCAACAAACGGGAGCATGCCCAAACCCTTGGGTACACAGTAGTAGACGCTGCGACCGTTGTAGCGACCCATTTAAGCCAATTACTCTCTAACAATGCATATCAATTATTAGGGCACGAGGAAGCCCAACAACTTCTTGATATGCTTGCCAAGCAGCATCCGAAACTGGTTGAAGGATTAGTACCAGACATTCTTCCGCTAAGCACCGTCGTGAAAGTACTGCAAACCTTATTGTTTGAAGGCGTGCCTATTCGCGATATGCGTACAATCGTGCAAACACTCAGTGAGTACGGCACGCGCAGCCAAGACCCCGATGTTTTAGTGTCTGCGGTGCGTATTGCCCTTAAACGTTTAATTGTCCAAGAAATTACTCAAGGTGCAAAAGAGATACCTGTCATAACCTTGGCGCCAGAGTTGGAACAGATGTTGCACCAGTCACTTCAAGCAGGTGGCGAAGATGGCGCTGGCATAGAACCAGGTCTGGCAGACAAGCTGCAAAAATCATTGCAGCAAGCCAGTCAGCAGCAAGAGTTAGAAGGAGAGCCTGCAGTACTCCTTACCTCAGGCATGCTACGACCCGTTCTGTCTCGCTTCTTAAAATATTCGGTTGTTGGGCTTCATGTTCTGTCTTACCAAGAAGTGCCTGACGACAAACAAATAAAAATAGTCAGTTCGGTCGGTCAATAATCTGACACTGGGTGATTGGAGAGGTTGCAATGAAAATTAGACGTTTCTTCGGCAAAGATATGCGTGAGGCGTTAAGCCAAGTTAAAGCTGAATTGGGCAGTGACGCTGTGATCATGTCAAATCGCAAAGTCGCTGACGGTATTGAGCTTGTCGCAGCCTACGACAAAGAACCTGAAGCGAAGCTGTTTACGCCGAAAGCGTCCCCACAAGCCGCTGCAAAAACACCTGGTCAAAAGGCAGTGCCTAGCTTGAGCGAAATCATTGGTGACGACGGTCCTGATAGCCTTAAAGCACTGCTAGAAAAGCAGCACGGTGGAAATAATGGCGTAGCGAGTCCAACGCAACCTAACCAACCAATGACAGCAAATGCTAAGCACGCCAATGAAATTGCTTCGCACTTAGACTTCTCAGAAGCCTTTATTGACGACGTAGAAGCCCAGCAGTCTTCTCATGAACCAGTTCGTCAGAACGCTTTCCCAGAGCATCAAGCGTCTAGTATGGATGATACCCCTGTGACGCAGTCAGCGGAGCTTGCGCAAATCAAGGAGGAGCTAGCGTCTCTTCGCGATGTATTGCAATATCAAGTGGCCGACTTGATGGAAGCTAAGAACAAACGTCAAAAACCTGTTCATCAATATCTAATCACCCGTTTAACCGATATGGGGTTAAGCAACGCGTTAGCGAAACAGCTTATTAGCTATACGCCGTCACATTACAACGAACGAGATGCATGGGTATATCTTCTTAACCTATTGGCTAATCGCATAAATGTGACAGGAAACGATATACTTAGCGCACAAGGTGCTGTTGCATTAGTAGGACCAACAGGTACCGGTAAAACAACTACCGTTGCGAAACTTGCTGCCCGCTATGCGCAGAAATACGGTGCAGAGTCGGTTGCGATGATCACCATCGATACGTATAGAATTGCCGCCTATGAGCAGCTAGCAACATACGGAAAGATTATTGGCTGCACGGTGAGAAAAGCGCAGACTAGTGAAGAACTTGCGGATTTATTATTCCAACTTCGTCATAAGCGACTAGTATTGATTGATACGGCTGGATTTAGTCAAAGAGACAGTCGATTAATTAAACAAATTAAGCAGTTTGATAACGGACAAATGCCAAATGTTAAGAAATATTTGGTAGCGCAAGCAAATACGCAATATCCTGCTTTGCAGAGAATCATTCAAGCGTATGATGATATTGAACTAAGTGGCTGTATTTTCACGAAGTTAGATGAGTGCTACTCTTTAGGAGAGGTGCTTAGTGCAGCGGTTGAATACCAATTACCGGTTAGTTATGTCACCGATGGTCAAAAAGTACCTGAAGACATTAAGATTGCAGAAGCGAAATCTTTGGTTTCCGCTGCTGCAAAGCTTTATAAAAAGTACGGTTTGAATCATACTAGTGGTAACAACGCAATTAAAACAGCATAGGCAGTATGATTGACGACCAAGCGAGTAGCTTAAGAAAAATGAAGCAATCACGGTTAATCAAAGTAATCGCCGTCACCGGTGGCAAAGGTGGCGTAGGTAAAACAAACATTACATTGAACACCGCTATCGCCATGGCGAAGCAAGGTAAACGTGTAATGGTTCTCGATGCGGACCTCGGTCTTGCTAACGTAGACGTTATGTTAGGTTTGCGTGTTGAGAAAAACTTATCCCACGTGCTTTCCGGCGAATGTACACTTGATGAAGTATTAGTGACCGGTCCGCACGGAATAAAGATTGCCCCTGCCACATCAGGTACGCAGTCGATGGCAGAATTGTCGCCAACGCAACACGCGGGCCTAATTCGTGCATTTAGTGAGCTACGCTCGCAAATTGACGTACTTATCGTTGATACAGCGGCAGGTATTTCAGACATGGTGTTGAGCTTTTCAAAAGCCTCACAAGACATCATGGTCGTTGTGTGTGACGAGCCTACTTCATTGACAGATGCGTATGCATTGATAAAAATTCTGAATAGAGAGCACGGTGTTTTCCGCTTCAAAGTTGTGGCTAATATGGTGCGCGACGTGCGAGAAGGCCAAGAGCTATTTAGTAAATTAAGCAAAGTGACAGGGCGTTTTTTAGATGTTGCACTAGAATTAGTGGCGACTGTACCGTTTGACGAGAACATTCGTAAAGCAGTGCGTAAACAAACAGCCATTGTCGATGCTTACCCAGGTTCACCGGCAGCCGTTGCAATAACACAGTTGGCAAGTAAAGCCTTAACATGGCCTATTCCAGCGCAGCCAGGTGGCCATTTAGAGTTTTTCATTGAACAATTAGTCGCAGAAAAAGCCGTAGGAAGTCAGCGTTGAACAGCAAGGCAGCCGCGTATCAACAACAAACCGATAAAGCGCAGTTAGTCGAAAGACATGCGCCATTGGTTAAGCGTATAGCGCATCACTTGATAGCGCGATTGCCTGCTAGTGTTCTTGTAAACGATTTAATTCAATCAGGCATGATTGGATTATTAGAAGCCGCGCGAAACTTTGATGGTTCAAAAGGAGCCAGCTTTGAAACGTTTGCCGGTATTCGCATTCGCGGTGCTATGCTAGATGAAATTCGCAAAGGGGATTGGACACCGCGTTCAGTCCACCGAAATGGCCGAGCGATCACTGAAGCAATTTCGCAAGTAGAAAGCGAAACAGGCCGAGATGCTAGAGATTCTGATATTGCTGATAAGCTTAATGTAAGCTTGCAGGACTATCACCAAATGCTTAATGAAGTAAATGCCGGAAAGCTGGTAGGTATTGAAGATTTAGGTGTGTCAGAAGATGTTATTTCGACAGAGCAAAATCGAGGTAGCGACGCACCACTGGAAGATTTGATGCAAGGCGCTTTCCAAAAAGCGCTTGCCCATGCAATTACGACATTACCTGAAAGAGAAGCGATTGTACTTTCGCTGTATTATGATGAAGAGCTGAACCTAAGAGAAATTGGTGAGGTTCTTGATGTAAGTGAATCGAGAGTCAGTCAAATTCACAGTCAGGCCATGTTAAAACTCAAATCACGAATGAAGTCGTGGCAAGCTGACGAAGAATAGAAATTAATAACAATTAACCCCTCACTGGAGGCTATTTTGGACAAAAGCATGAAAATTCTCGTGGTCGATGATTTTTCTACCATGAGACGTATCATCAAAAACCTACTTAAAGATTTGGGTTTTTCCAACATCCAGGAAGCGGATGACGGAAGTACTGCATTGCCTATGTTGCAGCAAGGTGATTTCGATTTCGTAGTTACCGATTGGAACATGCCTGGAATGCAGGGTATTGACTTGCTTCGCGCGATTAGAGCCGATGACAAGCTCAAGCACCTACCAGTACTTATGGTTACTGCTGAAGCGAAGAAAGAGCAAATTGTTGCCGCCGCGCAAGCAGGTGTTAATGGCTACGTTGTTAAGCCGTTCACTGCAGCAACACTTAAAGAAAAATTAGATAAAATATTCGAACGTTTAGGTTGATCCAGACGCTCACCAGAGAAATGAGGTTTACTGGATGTCAACGAATGTAAACGTTCCAATTTCGTTGGAAGAAGCAAAACAGCTTGTCACCTACCTTGAAGAGGGTGACAACGCTTCAGCCAATGCCCTACTAGAAGCGGCCTCAATGAAAGAAAACGTTGAGTTATTTGCTGAAGTAGGGAAACTGACGCGTCAGCTCCATGACGCGCTGAATAATTTCCAAATAGACGACCGCATTAAAAATCTCGCGACCGATGATATTCCCGATGCACAATCCCGCCTAACCTACGTAATTGAAGAAACTGAAAAAGCTGCTAATACTACTATGGATGCCGTTGAAGCGAGCATGCCTATAGCTGAAATGCTGTCGGCGCGCATCGAAAAGGTTATGCCTGAGTGGAAGAAGCTGATGAATCGCCAAATAGAGTTGGGTGAATTCAAGGCTTTATGCGCAGACTTAGACGAATTGTTGGAAGAAGGTTCGGCACAGTCAGCTAAACTTACACAGTTACTTACAGAAGTATTGATGGCTCAAGGTTATCAAGACTTAACTGGTCAGGTTATTCGCCGCGTTATCGACTTGGTTAAAGAAGTGGAAGACAGCTTAGTTAACATGCTTACCATGTTTGGTGAACGCGACGGTGCAGAACAAACTAAACCATCTAGCGTTAAGGCCGATAAGGTTGATGGTGTAGAGGCAGAAGGCCCTATCATTGATGCCGATAAGCGCGACGACGTCGTGTCAGGCCAAGATGATGTAGATGATCTTCTGTCTAGCTTAGGTTTTTAGGGGAGCGGGCGCATGTCGTTTGATGTTGACGAGGATATATTACAGGACTTTCTAGTTGAGGCTGGAGAGATACTTGAACAATTACAAGAACAGCTCGTTGATCTTGAGAACAATCCTGAAGATGCGGATTTGCTAAATGCAATTTTCCGTGGTTATCACACAGTTAAAGGGGGAGCAGGGTTCCTGTCTCTTACCGAGTTAGTAGAAATTTGTCACGGTGCGGAAAACGTCTTTGACGTAATGCGTAACGGTCAACGAACACTAACCCCTGAACTGATGGATATTATTCTGCAAGCCACAGATGTGGTGGTTGAAATGTTTGAACGAGTGAAAGCTCGGGATCCATTAGAGCCAGCAGATGCACACCTAGTAGACTTATTACACAAACTAAGTCGCCCGGAATCTCCAGATGAGAATATTTTTGGTGAACAAAGCGCGCCGGCGTCAGAACCTGAGCCCGCGATTGAAGAGCCAGAATTAGTTGTTGAAGAGCCTACTGCACAGGCCCCAAGTTCTGGTGATAGCGGCGGTATTGACGAAATCACTGAAGATGAGTTTGAAGCGCTGCTTGATGAGCTTCATGGCTCTGGGGCACCAGGACAGTCCTCAGCGGCTAAAAGCGAACCTGCAAAGGCTGCTGCACCTGCTGCCGCTAGTGATAACGACGATATCACCGACGAAGAATTTGAAGCGCTGCTCGATGATTTACATGGCAAAGGCAAGTTTGGTGGTGAAGAAGCTGCGCCAAAGGCAAATACACCAGCTCCAGCACCAGTTACGCCGAGTGCAGCTGGTGATGAAGAAATCACCGATGACGAATTTGAAGCACTGCTTGACCAACTACATGGCTCAGGGCAAGGGCCTACCAAGCAGGGAGCCGTTTCAAAGGCGCCAGAGCCTCCTGTAGATAAGGCAGCAACAGAAGCGGTTCAAAAAGCGAAACAAGCAGCGCCAGCTGCGCCAAAATCGACGCCTGCTCCTAGCGCCGCAGCGCCAGCTAAAGCAAGCGCACCTGCTGCACCAAAAGCAGCGCCTAAAAAAGATGAGAAGAAGGCGGCACCAGCTGCGCCTCCTGCTGAGACTACAGTACGTGTAGATACCAAGCGCCTTGACCAAATTATGAACATGGTGGGTGAACTCGTACTAGTGAGAAACAGGCTAATAAGCTTGGGTATCAACAGTAACGACGAAAGCATGTCCAAAGCCATTGCCAACTTAGATGTGGTAACGGGCGACTTGCAAGGTGCGGTAATGAAAACCCGCATGCAACCTATCAAGAAGGTGTTTGGTCGTTTCCCTCGCGTTGTTCGAGACCTCGCTAGAAGCTTGAAGAAAGAAATAACCCTTGAGCTTGTGGGTGAGGAAACTGATTTAGATAAAAACCTGGTTGAAGCACTGGCCGATCCACTTGTGCATTTGGTGAGAAACTCCGTCGACCATGGTATTGAAATGCCTGATGATCGTGCTGCAGCGGGTAAACCGCGTATGGGTACAGTTCAGCTATCGGCATCTCAAGAAGGCGATCATATTCTTCTAACCATCGAAGATGATGGTAAAGGAATGGATCCTGAAAAGCTTAAAGAAATTGCTATTAGTCGCGGTGTACTAGACGCAGACGCAGCTGCACGGATGTCGGATGTTGAAGCGTTTAACTTGATATTCGCGCCAGGGTTCTCAACCAAAACAGAAATTAGTGATATTTCTGGTCGCGGTGTGGGCATGGACGTGGTTAAGACCAAAATTAACCAACTTAACGGCACCGTGAACATAGATTCACAGCTAGGAAAAGGCACGCGACTGGATATCAAAGTTCCGCTAACGCTAGCCATTCTTCCGACGCTAATGATTGTTGTAGGAAAACAAACCTTTGCGTTACCATTAGGTGCGGTGAACGAAATAATAAATATGGACATCAAAAAGACCAACACGGTCGATGGCCAGCTAACAATGATAGTTCGTTCAAAAGCAATTCCGTTGTTCTTCCTTGGTGAATGGTTGATTCGAGGTCCCAAAAACATCGATAGAGAAAAGGGACACGTTGTTGTAGTGCAAATTGGTACACAACAAGTAGGATTCGTAGTAGACGCGCTAATAGGCCAAGAAGAAGTGGTTATTAAACCTCTTGATGCATTATTGCAAGGCACGCCTGGTATGGCGGGAGCCACGATTACATCAGACGGTGGAATTGCACTAATTTTAGATATTCCGAGCCTGCTTAAACGGTATGCGCGTAAACCCATCAAGTAAGGCGATGAATTAACAGGAATAATAATCCATGGTCTTTAAAGTCCTTGTCGTGGACGACTCGACTTTTTATCGTCGTCGAGTAAAAGAAATACTCGATGGCGATAGGGAACTTGAAGTTGTTGGGGAAGCGAGAAATGGGCGCGATGCACTTGAAAAAGCAGAAGCGCTTAAGCCGGATGTGATAACGATGGATGTTGAAATGCCTGTCATGGACGGCATTTCAGCTGTAAAGGCCATAATGGACAAACGGCCTACACCTATTCTTATGTTTTCTTCGCTTACGCATCATGGTGCGCAAGCGACATTAGATGCGTTAGAAGCGGGCGCGCTCGATTTCTTACCGAAGAAATTTGAAGATATCGCGCAGGACAGAAAAGACGCATCGCGCTTGTTGTGTACAAAAGTACGCTTAATAGCGCGTCGTGGTATTGGTCTTAAGCGTCCGTCGTTTCGCTCTACAGAGGCAAGAAAGCTTCCTGATAATGCGCCAAAGCAGGCGTTTTTTAAAACATCAGGGTTGCTATCAGGGCATAAAGACGCAGCCAAACAACCAACCGTTTCGTCTGTAAGAGCGACGGGAAAGCACTACAAGTGTTTGGCAATTGGGGCTTCTACAGGCGGGCCTGTGGCGCTTCAAAAAGTGCTGTCTCCTTTACCTGCAGAGTTTCCATACCCCATTTTGCTTGTACAACACATGCCTGGAACATTTACTACGGCATTTGCACAGCGTTTAGACACAAACTGTAAGATTAGAGTAAAAGAAGCCGAGCACGGCGACATTCTAAAGCCAGGTCATGCGTATCTTGCTCCCGGTGGGAAGCAAATGTTGCTAGAAACCATAGGTGCGAATAAACGCATTGCCATTGTTGATGCAAGTGCGAGTGACAAGGTGAATTATAAGCCCAGTGTTGATCTCACTTTCAGTTCTCTGGCTAAAGCTTATGGTGGGGATGTATTAGGAATTATATTAACGGGTATGGGAGCTGACGGCAGAGAAGGATGCCGAATGCTCAAGGAAAAAGGCGCAACGATTTGGGCTCAAGACCAAGATTCCTGTGTTGTGTACGGTATGCCTCAAGCCGTAGCCGTTGCCAATATATCCAGTAAAAATATAAACATTGATGATATGAGCAGTTGCGTTCAAACCGAAATGCGATAGCAGTTTGAACAGTAATGGAACAGCAAATATGAAAGTGTGGACAGTAGCGAATCAGAAAGGTGGTGTAGGAAAGACTACCACTACGGTGAGCCTTGGCGGCTTGCTTGCACAGCAAGGCAAGCGAGTGCTCATGATTGATACTGATCCACATGCATCGCTGAGTTATTACTTCGGTATCGATGCAGAAGCGTCAAGTCATTCAGTTTACGATATTTTTATTAAGTCTAATGACATTACGGCCGATAATGTTATGGATTGTCTGTGCCCGACAAAGTTAGACAACTTATATGTGCTTCCTGCAACAATGGCGCTCGCGACCTTAGATAGAACGATGGGTAGCGAACAAGGTATGGGCTTAGTCCTAAAAAAAGCGTTGGCAAAAATAGCAGGAGAATTCGATGTTGCTATCATCGATTGCCCTCCAGTGCTTGGGGTGCTGATGGTTAACGCTCTTGCAGCGTGTGACAAGGTTATCGTGCCTACCCAAACAGAATATCTGGCGCTTAAAGGGCTTGACAGAATGATTCGTACCATGGAAATCATGGGACGTTCGTTGGACAAATCCTTTGATACTGTGATTATTCCAACTATGTTTGATAAGCGCACTAACGCGGCGCTTGCATCGCGAAAGCGCTTAATGAATGACTATGGTGAGCGCGTGTGGGAAGGGGTTATTCCCGTCGACACGCACTTCAGGGATGCAAGTTTAGTACAGCTTCCCATTTCCGCAGCGTACCCCAAAACACGTGGTGTGTCTGCGTACGAGAAACTATTAGCGGTATTGGAGAAATAACGAGAACATGAGCAAGCAATCGCCTTTTGCCCGTGAAGAAGTGATGGAGGCATACCTTGATAGCCTCCTCAAAGAGCCAGAAGCACCGGAAGATGTGACTGCGCGCACGGCAAAATTGCTCGAGCAGGCTTCTCAGCAGATGGCTGAAACGGCGCTTGCTTCTACCGCCAATGAAAGTGAGCCGCAATCGAATGAACAAGAAGCGATAGCGGAAAAGGTTACATCGTTAATTGAAACGCAAAAAGCAGAGACAATTGAAGATGAACAGCAACAGTCTCACGCAGAAACTTTAGTAGAAAATGAACAAGAAGCTGCGTTAAACCGCGCTGAAAAAACAAAAGTTCCACTAAAGGATACTCTCGGTTTTCGCTTTCAGGCGCTATTCTTTGAGGTTGCAGGGTTAACACTTGCGGTGCCTTTGACGTCGCTAGGTGGGATCCACCAAATTGAGAAGATTGGCCCTTTATTTGGAAAACCTGATTGGTTTATGGGTGTAATGTTGCACAGAGAGTCTAAACTAAGTGTTGTTGACTCTGCAAAATGGGTAATGCCAGAAAAATATGACGAAAACCTCGCACAATCGCTTAACTACCGATATCTTATAATGTTAGGGGAAAGTGCGTGGGGTCTGGCTAGTGAAAAGCTAGTCAATACGGTCAATTTGACTACCGATGATGTTAAATGGCGCGAGTCCACAGGTAAGCGTCCCTGGTTAGCAGGGATGGTTAAAGAAAAAATGTGCGCGTTAATTGACGTTGAAGAATTAATATCTATGCTTAACAAAGGCTTAGGCAGTAACGACCAGACGCCATAGTATTGGGAGCCAGGTTCATGAGCGACGAAAGAATAAATAATAACGCCACCGACAGCAACGACGAAGTCCTTCAATGGGTAACGTATCGCTTAGGTGAAGAAACTTACGGTATCAACGTGATGCAAGTTCAAGAGGTCTTGCGTTATACCGAAATAGCCCCTGTACCCGGTGCACCTGACTATGTACTTGGTATTATCAATCTGCGTGGTAACGTAGTAACGGTTATTGATACACGTGCTCGTTTCGGATTACCGCCAACAGAAATTACTGACAATACCCGTATCGTTATTATTGAGTCTGACGAGCAGGTGGTTGGTATTCTGGTGGATAGTGTCGCTGAGGTGGTTTACTTGAAATCTTCAGAGATTGACAGTGCCCCTAACGTAGGTACTGAAGAGAGTGCTAAGTTTATCCAAGGTGTAAGTAATCGCGACGGCGAACTGCTTATTCTTGTAGATCTTAATAAATTGTTAAGCGACGAAGAGTGGGATGAGCTTAGCAACATCTAAATAAATGAATAGGCGGTATTGATTATAATATTGCCTACATTTCCCCAAGGGTTATGTCCATGGATTGGCAGCTTGCTGCACCTACCTTATTAGAACTCATACTGTGTATTCTTGTAGTTATACTCATCGCCGCGATGGGTGTGCTGTATTCACACATTAAGCAGTTGCGTTCTGCATTAAGCGAAAGCGAACATGCTAACGCAGAGGCTATTGCCCGCACTGAAGCCCTTGCTAAAAATGCAAATAATCAACAAACTGAGGCGCAAGCACGCACCTTGGTGATCACTCGACACCTTCAAGAGTTAGACGAAAAGCAAACTGATATTGAAAACCAGCTTCGAGAACTCAAGCTTCAAGATCCTTCCCTACGCCTATATCAGCGTGCGGCGGACTTAGTCAAGCAAGGCGCTAGCATTGATGAAATTATTGAAGCCTGCGACATTCCTCGTGCCGAAGCTGAGATGTTGGTAATGGTGCATAAACAAAATAATTAGTATTTTTGAGCACCAGAGAAAAATAACGTTTAGACGTCTAGACGTAAAGATGTTGACATATCGCCAGTTATAGACACAATACAGATATTGTAATTTATCACTGGAGCCCTCTATGCCAATTCGTATTCCTGAGCAGTTACCCGCGCAGAATGTACTACTAGGTGAAAATATTTTTACCATGGACATGGACAGGGCTGCCAATCAGGATATTCGTCCTCTTGAAGTCGGTATTCTTAATTTAATGCCGAACAAGATAGAAACAGAGGTACAGTTACTTCGTCTATTATCGAACACGCCACTGCAAATAAACGTGGATTTAATTCGAATTGATAATCAAGCGCCGAAGAATACCCCCCAATCGCACATGGATGCTTTCTATCACGACTTTTCAGCGGTAGCGAATAAGAAATACGATGGCCTCATTGTCACCGGTGCGCCTCTCGCGCTTATCGATTACGAGGAAGTAAAGTACTGGGAAACCATGACCACCATATTGGAGTGGGCGCAGCGTCACGTGAACTCAACCCTTTACTTGTGTTGGGCTGCCCACGCCGCCATGTATCACTTTTACGGCATTACACGAGAGCTTAGAGACGAAAAGTTTTCAGGTGTCTTTAAACACAAAGTGAATGACCCGAATAATGAGCTATTAAGGGGCTTTGATCCTTCTTTTTACGCACCACATTCCCGTTATGGGCATATTAACACCTCGTTGTATAACAGCGTCGATGGACTTAGTGTTGTTGCAGAGTCTGACGATGTAGGCGCTTATATTGTGGCGTCAGAAGATAAGCGCATGGTATTTGTAACGGGTCACCCGGAATACGATCCAGATACACTTAAAGATGAGTATTTTCGAGATATTGCCGCGGGACAAACGCCAGTAATTCCAAAAAACTATTTTGAAGGGGATGATCCAGCCAAGTCTCCTATTGTACAGTGGCGCTCACACGGTAGCCTATTGTTTACAAACTGGCTGAATTATTATGTCTATCAGACCACGCCTTACGATTTAAGTCAGCTTGCTGAAAAGTCACAGCCAAAGAGGTAGCACGTGAGCCAAAGACCAAATTCTAGCGCGCAAGCAACGCTTACAGAAGCCGCTAAAAAGCGCATCCTTATATTAGATGGCGCCATGGGCACCATGATCCAGCGCCATAAGTTAGAAGAAGAAGATTATCGCGGAACACAGTTTGCCGACTGGCACTGCGATGTTAAGGGTAACAACGATTTGCTGGTTCTTACCCAGCCCGATATCATCTATCAAATTCACTGTGATTACTTTGAAGCTGGCGCGGACATTATTGAAACGAATACGTTTAATGCTACGACTATCGCTATGGCCGATTACGATATGCAGGCTCAATCCCGTGATATTAATTTAGCTGCAGCTAAATTGGCGCGTAAAGCTGCCGATGAGTTCACAGCAAAGACACCAGACAAACCCCGTTTCGTGGCAGGTGTACTTGGCCCAACAAATCGCACTGCTTCAATTTCGCCTGACGTTAACGACCCAGGCAAACGCAATGTTACTTTTGACGAACTCGTGGAAGCGTATAGCGAGTCTACCGAAGCGCTCATTGAAGGCGGTGCAGATTTAATCATGCTCGAAACCATCTTCGATACACTTAATGCGAAAGCGGCAGCCTATGCGGTAGAGTCGGTTTTTGAAAAGCTGGGTATATTGCTGCCCGTTATGGTGTCTGGCACGATTACCGATGCCTCAGGGCGCACGCTGTCTGGTCAAACCGCGGAAGCGTTTTATTATTCCATGCGACACATCAGTCCATTCTCATTCGGCTTAAACTGTGCTCTTGGACCAGACTTACTGCGCCAATACGTAGATGAAGTTGCTACTGTTAGTGAGTGCTTAATTTCAGCGCACCCTAACGCTGGTTTACCCAACGAGTTTGGTGAATACGACATGGAAGGCCCTGAAATGGCCGAGCACATCAAAGAATGGGCGCAGTCTGGGCTAGTGAATATTGTAGGTGGCTGCTGCGGCAGTACGCCGGAACACATTCGCGATATTGCTAACGCGGTCAATGGAATTGCGCCAAGAAAAGTGCCACAGTTCGAACCCAAAATGCGTTTGTCAGGCCTAGAGCCGTTTGTACACTAGGAGGGCATTATGAGCGCAGAATTTTCTACATTTATTAATATCGGTGAGCGTACCAATGTAACAGGCTCCGCTCGTTTTAAACGACTTATTCTTGAAGGTGATTATGAAACTGCACTTGATGTCGCAAGGCAACAAGTAGAGAACGGCGCGCAGATCATCGATATCAATATGGATGAGGCCATGCTTGATTCTAAGCAGGCCATGATCACCTTTTTGAACCTAATCGCCTCTGAGCCTGATATTAGCCGCGTACCTATTATGATCGATTCGTCTAAATGGGATGTTATCGAAGCAGGACTTAAGTGTGTACAGGGCAAAGCGATTGTTAACTCTATTAGCTTAAAAGAAGGGGAAGAGCTCTTCTTAAACCAAGCCAAGCTAATAAAGCGTTATGGTGCAGCAACCGTAGTGATGGCGTTTGACGAGACCGGCCAGGCCGATACACAAGCTCGAAAAGTAGAAATTTGTCAGCGTAGCTACAAGCTGCTGACAGAAGAAGTCGGCTTTCCACCTGAAGATATTATTTTTGACCCTAACATTTTCGCAGTAGCGACGGGTATTGAAGAGCACGATAACTACGCGGTTGATTTTATTGAAGCGACCCGCGAGATACGTAAAACCTGTCCGTACTCACATATTTCTGGTGGCCTTTCTAATATTTCATTCTCGTTCAGAGGGAACAATCCGGTTCGCGAAGCTATGCACTCGGTATTCCTATATCACGCTATTCGAGCCGGTATGGATATGGCTATTGTGAATGCAGGTCAGCTAGAGGTATATGACGAAATACCCGCTGAATTGCGCGATGCGGTTGAAGACGTGATTTTAAACCGCAGAAGTGATGCTACTGAACGCTTACTCGATATTGCACCGAACTATCAAGGAGACGGTAAAGCGGCCGCAAAGGAAGATTTATCCTGGCGCGAGCAAGAAGTGAATAAGCGCTTAGAGCATGCGCTTGTTAAAGGCATTACCGATTACATCATTGAAGATACTGAAGAAGCGCGTCAACAAGCTGAGCGTCCGTTACATGTTATTGAAGGGCCGTTAATGGACGGCATGAACGTAGTAGGGGATTTGTTCGGCGAAGGAAAAATGTTTCTTCCTCAGGTAGTAAAGTCGGCCCGTGTAATGAAAAAGGCGGTAGCCCATTTACAGCCATACATTGAAGAAGAAAAGTCAGACGATGCGAAAAGCAACGGTAAAATTCTATTAGCCACGGTAAAGGGCGATGTTCACGATATCGGTAAAAATATCGTAGGCGTGGTACTTCAGTGCAATAACTTTGAAGTGATTGATCTTGGCGTAATGGTGCCAGCGGCGACAATCTTACAAACCGCTAAAGATGAAAACGTTGATATGATAGGCCTGTCGGGCCTAATTACACCATCACTTGATGAGATGGTTCACGTAGCTAAAGAAATGGAGCGTCAGGGCTTTGATATTCCGCTTCTTATTGGCGGGGCGACGACGTCTAAAGCGCACACTGCGGTAAAAATTGAACAAAATTATCATGCACCTGTGGCTTATGTTCCAAACGCAAGTAGAGCAGTAGGCGTGTGCCAGCGTCTTTTAAACAAAGCGTCTCGCGATATTTACGCGCAGGAACTGGCAAAAGAATACGATACGGTACGCGAACAGCACGCCCGTAAGAAGCCGCGCAGCAAGCCGGTGACGTTAGAACAGGCCAGAGAAAACGCTTTTAGGCCAGATTTTACGACTTTGCCAGTAAAACCTGCGAGCCTGGGTGTAACACCGGTAACCGCCGATTTGGCTAACCTGCGTAACTACATCGACTGGACACCTTTCTTCTTAACTTGGTCGTTAGCAGGCAAGTACCCACGTATACTTGAAGATGAGGTGGTGGGAGAGCAAGCACAGTCACTGTTTAACGACGCCAACGCCATGCTGGATAAAATTATCGAAGAGAACAGCCTTCAGGCGAAAGGCGTTATCGGCTTGTTTCCTGCCAATCGCGTTAATGACGATGTTGAAGTTTATACCGATGAGTCGAGAAACCAGATTCAAGGTGTTGCCCATCACTTGCGTCAGCAAACCCTAAAAGACAAATTCGCTAATTATTGTTTAGCAGACTTTGTAGCTGAAAAGTCGAGTGGCATAAATGATTATGTGGGCGCTTTTGCCGTCACCGGCGGTATAGGTGAAGACGAGCTTGCTGATAGCTATATTCAGACTGGCGATGACTACAACGGTATTATGGTTAAAGCGGTGGCAGACAGGCTTGCCGAAGCGTTTGCGGAATATCTGCACAAGCAAGTGCGTAAGCACTATTGGGGCTACGCCGCTAACGAATCACTGAGTAACGAAGAACTTATCCGCGAAAAATATCAGGGCATTAGACCGGCACCAGGCTACGCTGCGTGTCCAGAACACACCGAAAAGCAGCTTATTTGGGATTTATTGTCAGCAGAGCAGCATACAGGTATGAAGCTTACGGAAAGTTACGCCATGTGGCCGGGGGCGTCAGTATCGGGTTGGTATTTTGCTCACCCTGATGCCAAATACTTTGCTGTCGCCAAAATTCAAGCCGACCAAGTAGAGGATTACGCCACACGTAAAGGCTGGACCTTGGAAGAAGCTGAAAAGTGGTTGGGTCCAAACTTAAGTGATTAATGCTGATTAGGCAGGTAACGTGTATGCAAATCGAAAAGCCTTTTAGTCAGGCTTGTGAGAACAACAAGCGCGCCATTTTGAGCGTGCTTGAACGTAAATTTGCCAATTGCCGACAGGTATTAGAGATAGGGAGTGGAACAGGTCAGCACGCCGTATTTTTGGCTGAGCATTTGCCCCATCTTATTTGGCACACAAGCGACCAACCACACTATCACGAAGGCATTGCCGCGTGGCTGAGTGATTCAAATACGGGGAATGTGAAACCTCCCATAGCATTTACCGTTGGGCAAGATGACTTTCCCAACCTCGACATAGACGGGATTTTTACGGCAAACACCGCGCATATCATGCAAAAAGAAGAGGCGAAGCTACTCATGGAATCAGTAGCGTTGCACTTACCCAAAGGGGGCGTATTCTGTCAGTATGGCCCTTTTACACATAGTGGTAAGTTTACTTCTGAAAGTAACCAAGCCTTCCATACTTCGCTTTTAGCGCGTGGTTATGGTGGCTACCGCGATATCAATGAGCTTACTGCTTGGGCAGGCGAGTTAAGCTTGCAAGAAATAATCGACATGCCCGCCAATAACCATATGCTTATTTGGCAAAAACGCTAAAGAAGTATCAAGGCTGCAGCACTTTGCTTTAAAAACAGTTAAAGCAAAGAAAGTCAGCACTCACATCAAAGGAGTAACTATGAGCTTTAAAGTAAACCATTATTTCGACAATAAAGTGAGCTCGATTGGGTTTGAATCTGCAAACGGCCCCTGCACCTCGGGCGTGATGTCGCCGGGTGAATATACATTTTCTACATCACAAAAAGAGCTAATGAAAGTGGTTGAAGGTGAGCTAGTTGTGAAGCTTCCGGGAAGTGACGAATGGCAATCTTTTGCTACAGGCAGCAGCTTTAATGTACCCGCCGATGCTTCTTTTGACGTAAAAGTGTCTACGCCTACCGCTTATCTTTGCTTTTACAGCTAATTCTTAAAAGCGTTTAATTCACTCTGTATTTGAACTTTCGTAGAATTGACTTTCAGAGGTTGTAAAATTTCTCTGTATATCTCAAAGTATTAGAAGTGCAAGCGAGCTTGGCTCACTTGCGCTTTTATACTAATAAAACTAAACCTGAAATGTGTGCGAATTATCAGGGCCTGTTGACCTTTGATGTACGAATTTTGGTCTAAATGGAAGCCTTTTAATCGCGAAACAGTCCTGCAAGCCTAGTGGGCTAAGTTAAAGGGCTGTGACAAAGAGTAAAAGGCTTCCATAACGACCCCTTCGGGCAGCGCCTTTGTGCCATCTATACTGCGTTGAATGTTTTCGACTTAGAACCACGAAACCGTCAAACATCCGCCTTGTCTAGATGGCACAAAGACCGCTGCAAAAATGTACAACAAAGGTCAAGAGGCCCTAGTGCTGGAATACACTTTTCACACGTTGTGGCGTTTAGTAAACAATGAGAAGTACAAATGAAATCCATATCACTCCAAAAAAAGTTCATGCTTATCGTTGGCGGTAGCATAGCTTTGATGTTACTCATTACGGCGTTTTTCTTAGTCAATACCGTTGCAGATAACACCCGCAGTCGCGTAGAAAAAGAGCTTAAATCCTTAGTTGCACGTGAGGCTAATGACGTTGAAGGCTTCTTCGCAACCTATGGCGGCGTTGCTAGAGCATTCCTAAGTAGTCCTTTTCTACAAGATTTTTTTACGCGCCATAACACGCGAGGGGCGCCCGAAAGCCAACTGGCTCAATCCAAAGATATCTATGCCACATTTGAGGGCATCAGCAGCCAAGATCCCATTATTAAATCGGCGTTCTTTGGTTCAGCTAAGACGGGTGAATACTTCTATGAAGAGGGCCGAGTCGGCGTAGACACTTCGGGTCCTGATGCTGGTAATCCTAACGCCGGTTACTTTGCAACTAAGCGTCCGTGGTTTACTACTGCCGTTGAAAAAGGAAAGCTATATGTAACGCCTCCTGCTGTCGATTCCCAAGATGGAAGCGTATCTGCAGTAGTACAAACCCCGATATACAAAAATGGAGCGTTACTAGGCGTTGGCGGTGTCGATATTCTTATTAGCACGGTGGGTAAGGTCATAGATGCCATTCGTTATGAAGAACAAGGCACGGCGTTTTTACTCGATGAAAACCAAAACATTGTTTACTTTCCAAAACAGAGCAAAGCGTTGCCACTAAGCTCCTCTATTCGCAACTTTGACAGCGTGTTTGATAGCACTGAAGGGTTTGGCAAGTTGGCAAGTAATATAGCGGCTAATGAATCTGGTATTGTGCACGTAACCTGGAAGGGGGAAGACTATGTTGCGGTTTTTGAGCACGCTCAGTTAACTAACCCACAAATGAATTGGTCGCTGGGCATTCTTATCCCTGCAAGCATCATTGATAGCCCTATAAATAATGCAATTACTACGGCAATTATCGTCGCCTTTGTGATTATTGGATTAATAGCGCTTATTACTTATTTTGCGAGTGCTAAAGTCACTCAGCCTTTGGTCGAAATGCGCAACGCAATGGCGGAAATAGCGCATGGCGACGGCGACTTAACCAAGCATCTGGAAGTTAAGAGTAACGACGAAATCGGTGCGCTAGCCATAGAGTTTAATACCTTTACTGATAAACTAAGATCATTGCTAAAGGATACTGCCGCTAACACTAAGGCTGTTTCTGATGCAGCGGATCACCTTCGAGATGTGAGTCACGCGACTAGCAAGGAAATTAACCAAGAGCGTAGTCAGGTGGACAATGTGTCTACGGCAGTCACGCAGATGGCTGCTACCGTCGTTGAAATTTCTAAAAATGCGGCACAGTCCAGTGACGCTGCGACTAAAGCAGATGAATTGGTACAAGCCGGCAGTGAGCAAGTGCAAGATGCCATGAGGGAAATTCGCGCGCTGGCTGACGCCATCAGTCAGGGTGTTGAAGTTGTGGGCGGATTGAGCAAAGAGTCAGATAGCATCGGTGCTGTAGTCGATGTAATTAACAGCATAGCTGAACAAACTAATTTACTGGCATTAAACGCAGCCATTGAAGCGGCGAGAGCCGGTGAACAGGGGCGCGGCTTTGCCGTTGTTGCAGATGAAGTTCGCTCATTAGCAAGTCGTACACAAGAATCGACGACTGATATACGAAAAATGGTAGAGCGATTGCAGGCAATGTCTGAGCAGACCAACAGTGTTATGCAGGAAGGACAAACCCGTTCTCAATCTGGTGTCGATAAAACAGAGAAAGTGGTCGAAACGCTTAAAGACATTACCCAGTCTATAGGTTTGGTTCACGAGCAAAGTACTCACATAGCACTTGCGACCGAGCAGCAAACGGAGGTGGCGCAAGATATTAATAAGTCGCTCGTAGCTATCACTGGTTTAAGTGATAAAACTAGTCAGCATGCAGAAGAGTTAGCTGTGGAAGCTACGCAGTTAAGTGCCGTTTCTGGTGACTTAAAAGAATTGGTGGGGCAGTTTAAAATTTAGCGCCATTCATACCGTTAACCGCGCATAATGCGCAATAGTCTTTAATTAGAGCGTTTTCGCTTGCCAACATTGTTGGCAAGCGAGTTGTTCTATTCCTTAGTTTGACATAAGTTTCCGAAATAAAGTTTGGAAAACCTATGGCTTGTGCGTTTGCGAAAGGGCAATGAAATCATCTACAAACCCCAATACGTCCTGCGCTTTTCTATGACCCAAGTACAGCGTTTTTGATACGCCTTGTTCACCAAGCGACCGACAAGTCAGGAGATCGCTTTCTTTTGATTCATCAATTAACCATTTAGGTAGCGCAGTAACACCACGTCCCGCTGCTACCATTTGTAAGATGATCTCTGTGGTTTCAATCGTTTTATGTTGCCTCACTGTGCAATTGGCAGGAGTAAGAAAATGCGTGAATACGTCCAGTCGACTGAGTTCTACGGGGTAGGTGATAAGGGTCTCATTGCTTAAGTCTTTCGGTGTAACAAATGGTTTCTCTGCCAAAGGGTGGTGCTTATCCATTACCAACACTTGTTCATATTCGAACACTGGCGTGTAGGTAATGGTTTCAAGTGAAAGAGGGTCTGGCGTGAGCAATATATCAATATCGTACCCGTGAAGGGCTTGTAAACCGCCAAAAGAGAACGCGCGGCGTACATCTACATCAACATCTGGAAAGGCTTTCAAAAAAGGCGCCACTACCTTGAGCAACCATTCAAAACACGGGTAGCACTCCATCCCAATACGTAATATGCCCTGTTTACCATCGGCGAATCTGCGTAATTGGGCTTCAGTATGCTCAAACTGGGGTAAAACTCGGTGAGCTAAGCCCAATACACTCTGACCCGCCTGAGTCAGCGTGAGTCTTCTGCCGTCTTTTTTCCAAAGCGGTACGTCAAAATGGGCTTCCAACTTTTTCATTGCGTGGCTTAACGCTGACTGGGTTAGAAAAAGCGATTTTGCCGCTTCTGTCATCGTGCCTTCAGCATCTATCGCTCTTACTATTCGTAAATGTTGTCTATCAATCATAATAAATTACAACCAGTTTAACGTTTTTGAAGAGGGCTTGGGGCAGCACTGACTATAGTCACGGCGTCCGACAGGCGAGTTTCAATTATCTCTTTTATGATAATTGATATTTCTCTAAAGGTCTTTCGTCCAGGCGCAGTGTTTCTCCACGCTAATGAGTGCTGACGCTCAATAGGCATATCGGCAA
This sequence comes from Alteromonas sp. MmMcT2-2, assembly GCF_022348305.1. NCBI lineage: Bacteria > Pseudomonadati > Pseudomonadota > Gammaproteobacteria > Alteromonadales > Alteromonadaceae > Alteromonas > Alteromonas sp. MmMcT2-2. The sequence goes on along the minus strand of NZ_JAKRFA010000007.1, from coordinate 86,398 downwards.
TCTCACACACGTGTAACGCTTCAGGCTTGTGCAACTCAGAATGAATATAAAGCCCTGGTAGGAACGCTACACCCATGCCCATTACCACCATTTGACGCAAAGTATCGAGGCTGGTGCCCTCATAATCACGCTGTAAATCTGCCCCAATCTCATCGCAAATGCGCTGCACTTGATGATGAAAGTGATGTCGGTCTTCGAGTGTTAACACTTTCTCGCCGCTTATTTCTTCTGGCTTAACATAGGCTTTTCCTGACAATTTGTGATCAGAAGGCGTAACGAATTTTAAAGGCTCTTTGAAGAGTGGTTGCGTGATCAATTGAGAGTTTTCGCCCGAAAGTGGGGAAAGAATTAGGTCATATTCACCACGCAGTAGACCGTGTTGCAATGCGTTAGGGGCGCCTTCTCGAACATAGAAACGCAAGCCGGGCTTCCGTTTGTGCAGATCTGGTAGCACAAAGGGAAGTAAATAAGGCCCTAGTGTTGGCGGTATCCCTAACCGGTAGGTTACAACTTCACCCTCGGACAAGTCTCGTGCAATTTCGCTGAACCGTTGAGAGGCCTGCAGCACCTCTTCCGCTGCATCAAGCAAGGCTTTACCTTGGGGAGATAACAGCGTTCCCGTGCGTGATCGTTCAAAAAGCGTTAGCCCTAAGAGGTTTTCTAGCGCACTGATCTGACTGGTCAGAGTAGGCTGACTAATTCCCAGTATTCCCGCTGCTTGCCTGAAGCTTAGGTATTTAGCCACTGCAACAAAATAGCGGATTTGGTTAATTGACGGGGTCTTTCCGTTGAACTGCATGGTGAAAATGGCTCTCTCTTACTATGCTTATAGGTAGTGTTACGTAAGCAGTGATAGTATTTAGCTATCGCGAGTTAGTATATTAAACTATTAATCTATCAGGTGAAACTGGCGTAATTACATAATCATTACAATTATTAAAAAATTGGGAGTTATATATGGATCACGTTATCTCAGGTGTTGCCAAATTCCAGAAAGAAGTTTACCCAAACAAAAAAGCTACGTTTCAAAAACTAGCTACTGGGCAGAACCCTGAAGTGCTTTTCATTACGTGCTCTGATTCACGTATCGACCCGAACTTAGTAACACAAACTGATCCGGGTGAACTATTTATCTGCCGTAATGCGGGCAACATCGTACCTCCTCACAGCAACCAAACTGGTGGCATGACAGCGTCTATTGAGTTTGCAGTTGCTGCACTGGGCGTTTCTCACATTGTTATTTGTGGCCATACTGACTGTGGTGCAATGAAAGGCGCCATCAACCCTGAAGGCTTAAGTGCGCTTCCGCATGTAAAAGAGTGGCTAGGTCATTGCCGTGTTGCAACTGAAGTTGTTAAAGAGCGCTGTGGCCATTCAGACCTTTCTATTGACGATCTAGAAGCGGTAACGAAAGAGAACGTTGTTCAGCAAATTCAGCACCTTCGTACTCACCCTGCTGTTGCTGCAAAAATTGCAACAGGTCAGGTTAAGCTTCACGGATGGGTATATAACATTGGTTCAGGTGAAGTGCTTTACTACAACACTGAGTCTGGTGAATTTGATGTAATGGACGAGTCTACTGCCGAAGCACAACTTGCTCGCGGTGAATAAGGTCTATAACGATGGTAAAAATTAACCTTTCAAACCTACGAGGCGATTTTACCGGCGGTTTAACAGCCGGTATCGTTGCTTTACCACTGGCGCTTGCACTTGGTGTCGCGTCAGGCTTAGGTCCAATGGCGGGTCTGTACGGTGCTATTGCGGTTGGCTTTTTTGCCGCACTTTTCGGTGGTACACCAGCACAGATTTCTGGTCCAACGGGGCCTATGGTTGTTGTTCTTGCAGGCTTGTTCGCAAGTCTATCGGGCGACACCAGCCTTATATTCACAGCGGTGATATTGGCCGGTATATTCCAGATTGTTTTTGGTGTCCTTGGTATTGGTCAATACATTCGCCTAGTGCCTTACCCGGTAATATCGGGCTTTATGTCGGGCATCGGTGCAATCATCATTATTCTTCAAATCGGCCGCTTACTGGGCCATGAGCCTCCAGGTGGAACAATCGGCGCATTGACATACTTGCCAACCGCGCTTGCCGATATTGATTTTGCAACCTTGGCGTTAGGCCTTGGTACCTTGGTTATTGCCTACAAATGGCCACCGCAACTAGGCAAGTATGTGCCTGGTGCACTGGCTGCACTTATCATTGGCACGCTTGTAAGTTTAGCGTTGTCTGTGCCAATTCTTGGTGATATCCCGACGGGTTTACCTAGCCTTCACCTTCCAGTATTTGACCAAAGCAAAGCACTGCTTATTCTTGAAGCCGCGTTTATTCTAGCTGTGCTGGGAGCCATCGATAGTCTACTTACATCTCTTGTTGCTGATAACATGACGCGTACCCGTCACGATAGTAACAAAGAGCTAATCGGCCAAGGTATTGGTAATACATTTGCTGGTCTTATCGGCGGTATCGCAGGAGCAGGCGCAACGATGCGTACTGTTGTAAATATCCGTAGCGGTGGTAAGTACAACATTTCAGGTATGGTACACGCACTAGTTCTTCTAGCAATTGTGTTAGGTCTTAGCCCGCTAGCAGCGCAAATTCCTCACGCAGTTCTTGCTGGTATCTTGGTTAAAGTTGGCTTAGATATCATCGACTGGAGTTACTTGAAGCGCGCTCACAAAGGCCCCCGTTGGGACTTCGGCCTCATGATTATGGTGCTTGCGCTAACGGTATTTGTAGATCTGATCACAGCAGTTGGTGTTGGCGTGGTATTCGCAGCATTAGCTTACGTTAAGCAAATCGCACAGCTGCAAATTGAAGAGCTTAAGAAAATCCCTGAGTCGTTAAACGACCCTAAAGAAAATGAGCTATTGGAATCTCTTAAAGACAAAGTATCAATCTTTAGTTTTGGCGGGCCACTAAGCTTTGGTGCGGCTGCCGATTTGGGCCACCACGTTCGTGAGCGTGTGAAACCGGGTTCTAAAGTCACCATTTTAGATTTCTCGCGCGTTCCACTTATGGATGTTTCTGCTGCGATGGCAGTTGATACAGTTACCTCAGATGCACTAGCGGCAGGTCGTCAGCTGGTTATTTGTGGTGCTAATGCAGAAGTCAATAAGGTGCTTGAGGGCGTAAACGAAGCGCACCCAGGGATCCCCAACTTTGACACGCTACACGACGCCTTGCTTTACGCAGAAAAGCAAGTAGCCGGGACTGAAAGCAAAAACACCCGTTTTCAAGCCGCAACGCAGTCGTGAAGTAATATCAAGGTAAGATAAACCTTTCCCTTTTGGCCCTCCTTAGTGAGGGCTTTTTTGTGTCTGTTAGGCAAAGATTTCTTTGCTAAATTTCTGGGGCAGTTTATAGCTGATGCGTGTTTACTTGGATGTCATTGAATAAACAAACATGGAAAATGTTTTATTAATTGATTGTTCAATTAAACTTAACGCTACTGTAACAATTCCTCCCTAGAGTAGTGAGTAAACATTACACAACTACTTTGGGAAACACATGAAAACACACAATAAACTCTCGTTAGCTGTACTTGCAGCACTTTCGTCTATGACTACACCTACAGTGGCGTGGGCAGAGGAAGCAGAGCGTGCTGACGAAGAGCGCATAGAAGAAATTACCGTTGTTGGGCGAAGCGTTTCTTACGCGAATAACGCAACAAGCGACGATATGTTTAAACAACAGGCTAATCTTAGCAGTGTGTTAGCCGCGGTTGATAACCTGCCGGGTGTGCTTATTAACGAAGGTGATACCTTTGGGGCTGATGACTGGTCAACGTCTATTGTTATTCGTGGCTTTCAAGTAAACCTAAACGAGCAGCAAATTGGCATGACGGTAAATGGCATCGCCAACGGTAACTCGAATTACGGTGGTGGCGCGAAAGCGAATCGCTATATTGATACCGAAAACGTAAAAGGCGTTGAAGTTTCTCAGGGTACGGCGGATATCGCTTCCCGTTCACACGAAGCCTTGGGCGGCACACTGAATTTCACCACCATTAACCCGTCTGCGGAGCAGGGCTTAATAACCAGTGTGACTGCGGGTTCATTTGATGCGTCAAAATATTATGTACGCTACGAAACAGGCGAAATCTTTAAAGATACTTACGCGTGGATAAGCCTTTCAAGTCAAGAAAGTTCTGACTTTATGCAGCAGGCAGCAGAGAACACCCGTGATCATTTAGCCATGAAGTTTATCTCTACCGTTAACGACGTGTCTCTTACAGGTTACCTGTCTTACGACGATACCCACGAAGATAACTACCAGCGCATATACGGGCTGGCGCAATATGAGCAAAATCCAGATTGGGACCAGTTAACTGACGAGTGGACAGGCGTGCCTTATCAAGATCAGGCGTATCGTCGAGGTTGGTCTACCCTACGCGAAAACCTTTTCGCTTATTTACAGGCTGACTTTACTATTGGCCAGGTCGATTTTATGACTAACGTGTATTATCACGACAATGAAGGACGCGGCGAATGGGTTCCACCCTATATTGTTGATATCACTGATGACGGAGCAGAAGGGCACTCAGAGCTTATTGTTGGAAATACGGTATTCGGTGGAGAGGAGCTGGGACAAATCTACTTTGTTGATAGACAAGGCAACCAGCTAAGCCCTATTGAGGGGTGTCAAAGCTCACTGACCTTCCCTTATGGTGGTGCAGGTGCAGAATATGACCCAGGCTGTCATGCGCAAGGCGCTATTCCCGTGGGCTCATATCGTCACACCCATTATGATAAAGAGCGTTTTGGCATTAATGCTGATGCTGTGTGGTACACCAAAATTGGTGATTTTGATAATACCGTACGTTTTGGTATTTGGTGGGAAGACTATGAGCGTGGCGAGTCTCGCGATTGGCATAAAATTACCAACTCGTCTATTAGCGTCGATTATGACAACGTGCCTTACTGGGTGCAGTACGACAGAACCTTCCCAGTTGATACCTTGATGTACTATGTGGAAGATGAGCTTGATCTAGGCTTTGCCCGCATTCGCGCTGGTGCCAAGAAGTTTAACGTAGATATCGAGAAAACGGACAACTTTGATTCAGCCAACAACTTAGCGGTGAATACTGACTCAGATAGCTTATTCTCAGCCGGTATCGTTGCACCTTTACCCATTGAAGGAGTGGAAGTTTTCGCAGGTTACGGTGAGAACTTTGCGGCAATCAAAGATGCACAACTAGAGCGCAACGATACTGACCTTCGCTTTATAAAGCCAGAAACCGCTGACAACATTGACGTAGGTTTCCGCTACTCTTCACCTGGTTTCAATGCCAGCGTGACCTACTACAATATTGAGTTTAACGACCGTATTCAATTTACCAGTAACGAAACCTCAGAGGGTATAGACTTTCTTGAAGCAGCCGCGGGTGGATACAAAAACGTGGGCGGTATTGAGTCTAGCGGTTTTGAAATTTCAGCAGACATTATGCTAACCGAAGAGTTCTCGTTGTTCACTTCTATTACCTTAAGCGAGTCAGAATATGTTGCGACGATAGGTAGTTCAGGTACGCAATACGATACACTTGACGATGCGCTGGCAGCCATCGCTGATCCTGAAAACCCAGAAGTGTCACTGGTAGCTATTGAAGGTAATACGGTTATCGGTACGCCTGACACTATGGCGGTAATTAGCCTTGATTGGGCACGCGATAACTACTTTGCAGGCCTGTCTACCAAGTACGTTGATAGCCGCTACCTGGATATTGATAATGCAGCACAAGTTGATGACTATATCGTTAGCGACTTCTATATTGGCGGCTTTATCGAAAACATTGGTTCAGGTGCTGAAGAGCTAGAAGTGCGTTTAACAGTAAACAACCTGTTTGATGAAGACTATGCGTCTACCATTGCACCAGGCGCATTTTGGATTGGCGCACCTCGCGCTGTTGCAGTCAACGCACGCTTAACCTTTTAATCGTGATATCATGCCTGCGGCGGCATTGTGCTGTCGCAGGTTATTTTTTTAGATTTAAGGTTTGGAGTTATAGCATGCCCAAGGTGGGAATGGAGCCAGTTCGCAAGAAGCAATTAATAGAAGCAACGCTAGAAGTGATGGCAGAAGTTGGCTATCACGGTACAACGATTAGCTTAATTAGCAAAAGAGCTGGGCTTTCTTCAGGGATAATCAGTCACTATTTTGGTGACAAGCAAGGTTTAATTGAAGCAACGATGCGCCACCTTCTCGATGCGCTAAAAATCACGCAGCGTATTGACGATCCCCTAGAGCGGATTGATTTCATTATTGAAAATAACTTTTCACAAACGCAAGGGGCGAGTTCCGCCACCAATACCTGGTTTAACTTCTGGGCGTTGTCACTACACAACAAAGGCTTGCATCGTTTGCAGTGTATTAACCACAAACGCTTAGAGCGTAATTTAGCGTTTAGTTACCGCAAGCTACTTAAACCTGAGCAGGTCAAAAACGCCGCTGCGTCTACCGCTGCATTAATTGATGGGTATTGGCTTCGTTATTCCATGGGCAGTGTGGGTAACGGTGATTTTTCAGAAGCTGTAGCCCGTTGCAAGCAATACGTTCGCGATTTAGTTGCCCAATACGGAAGATAAATAAGCAAACGGAAGTTAAACAAGTACTCGGGGCTGGCGTATAAGTACCACCGAGCGAATACTGATTAGAAAAATAAAAAGGGCGGTTCGAGACAAGTCGAACCGCCCTTTTTAATTATATACACTTTCTAAATGAGCTATGCGGACTGGTATTAGCTGGCGCCAGATACAAATCGCTACCCGGCGCGAGAAGCTAGCATGTGCTCACTAAGTGCTTAACTCAATGAGTTACCAAATTCTTACGCGCTCTTCTGGCGCAAGATAAAGTGCATCACCTGGTTTCACATCAAACGCTTCATACCATGCATCATGGTTTCTTGGTGCTTGTGCACGATAACGACCTGGCGCGTGTGTACCTGCGCGAAGTTGATTCAGCATGCTTTCTTCAGTGCGTTTTTCTTTCCACACTTGTGCCCATGCAAGGAAGAAACGCTGATCGCCTGTTAGGCCGTCAATTACCGGCGCTTCTTTGCCGTTAAGGCTAAGTTTGTAGGCGTGGTAAGCCATGGCTAGACCACCCACGTCACCAATGTTTTCACCCAAGCTGTTGCGACCATTTACGAAGTTACCTTCGATAGGCTCGTACTGGCTGTATTGCTCGGCTAGCATATCCGCTTTTTCTTCAAACGCTGCGCGGTCAGCATCGGTCCACCAGTTGCGCTGAATACCGTTTGCATCTGACTTCGAGCCTTGATCGTCAAAACCATGTCCCATTTCGTGACCAATTACCGCACCGATTGCACCGTAGTTAACTGCTGCGTCGGCGTTTGGATCAAAGAATGGTGGTTGCAAAATAGCCGCTGGGAATACAATTTCGTTGAACGAGCTATTGTAGTAGGCGTTAACGCGCTGCGGTGTCATACCCCAGCGATTGCGATCCGTTTTCTCTAGCTCACGTTCTACCGATTGGTCTTGGAAGAATGTGCGTAGGTTTCGAACATTGCCTACTAAGTCTTTGTCGCTGATGGTTACGCCGTCGAAAGACTGCCATTCGTCTGGGTAGCCAATTTTAGGGTTAAATGCCATTAGCTTTTCTTTGGCATTTACCTTGGTTTCTTCGCTCATCCAGTCTAGGTTTTCAATACGCTCACCTAGTGCTGTACGCAAGTTTTCAACCAGCTCTGCCATCTGCTCTTTTGAGCTTTCTGGGAAGTATTCGTTTACGTAAATCTTGCCTATAGCAAAACCCAGTGACTCAGTACCAGACATTTGGCTCACTGCGCGTTTCCAACGAGGACGAGGCTCTTGCTGGCCGCTTAGTGTACGACCAAAGAAGTCAAAGTTGGCTAGGTAGATATCTTCAGAAAGGAAATCCGCATTGTTTGAAATAGTGTGATATTTCAAATACGACTTCCAATCGGCTAAGTCAGCTTCGTTAATAATCTTAATAACGTCTTTTACTGGCTCAGGCTGTGTAATATTCAGCTCAGGCACTTTATAACCGGTTTGAGCAAAATACGTGTCCCAATCAAAGCCAGGGTATTCGTCAGACAGTTTGCTACGCTCAATTTGATTAAGTGTAAGGTCGCGGTCACGGCGTTTTTCGCGAGGCCACTGAATTTCTGCAATTTGTGTTTCAAGAGCAAGAATGTTTGCTGCTTTTTCGGCTGCGTTTTCTTCGCCTGCAAAATTAAGCATTTGCTCGATGTGTGCTACGTAAGCTTCACGAATCTTAACAAAACGTTCGCTATCGCTCAGGTAGTAATCGCGATCAGGAAGACCCAAACCACCTACGCCAACACTTAACTGGTATTCGTTCGGGTCAAGACGGTTGTACCACATGCCACCGTAAATTGGTGTGCTTGAACCTACCAACCAGCTATTACCAAACGCTTTGGTTAGGTCAGTTCTATTCTCAATGCTATCAATAGAGGTTAGTACGTCTTTAATCGGCTCAATACCTTTTTCGTTGATGGTATCGGTATCCATGTAAGCAACGAAAAAGTCGTGAACAAGCTTCTCTTCTGCATTCAGCGAAGACTTTTCCATTAGCCCATCAATGATGTTTTTAACTTGCTCTTCACTACGCTCTGCAAGACCCGTAAACGCGCCGTAGCGAGTTTTGTCAGCGGGCAGCTCGTAGTTGTCGTACCATGTACCGCTCGCGTACATGAAGAAGTCATCACCAGGTTTTACCGCTTCATTGCGAGCGGTTAAGTCTACGCCAAAAGAGCCTAGTTCCGCTTCGCCCTTCATTTCTGGCGCTTCAACATTGCTAGTTTGTTCTTGGGCTTTTTCAGGCTGACCGCAACCAGCAAGTCCCAAAGATGCCGCAATCGCTACGGCAAGAAGTTTATATTTCATCGTTTTTCTCGTTGTGATTATAAGTGTCGTCGTTAGATGCAGTGACACTCGTTGTTTTTAAAGTAGGCATAAATTCCTTGTTAAACGGTAAAGCATTCCGTGCCTGATTAAAATAGCTTGCGATATGTGGCGTTTCTCGCTGTAAAAAGTCTGCTACAGCAGTGTGAAACGACGGATGTTGTAATTTGTGATGAGAACGGCAATAAATGGGCTCGAAGCCTCGAAGTATTTTATGTTCACCTTGGGTGCCGGGATTAAAAAGCGATAGCTTTTTCTCAATGGCAAATTCAATGCCTTCAAAATAACAGCAGGCAAAATGTAGCCCGTCTATTTCTTTCTGTGCTCCCCAGTATCTTCCATACAGTCCTGTCTCATCGTAGAAAAAGAGGGCGCTGGCTACTGCTACCTCATTCTCTACTGCCGTAACTATAAGCATGTTCTCGCTCATGCTCTCGACAAGCTGTTCAAAGAACGCATCATTCAAATATCCCACGTGACCGCTTCGTTTTAAATAGGTTGCTTTGTAACACTTTGTGAAAAACTGCAGTGTCTCTGGACTAATCTCATTGCCGGTATGATGGGTAAAGCGGACGCCTTGCTCGTTCAGTTTACGTCGACTTTTCTTGATATCTTTTCTTTTGCGGGAGGTAAGCGCGTTAAGAAAATCGTCGAAATCACCATAACCGTAGTTATGCCACTGAAACTGAACTGCGTATCGGGTCAGGTAGTGGTTGGGAATACTGGGTTGAACTTTGAATTGGTCATTAGGCAAATCATCGGTTAACTCACTAGCCTCAGACTCGCCTTTACCAATGAGTTGAGCCGAGGTGCTTTCATTGGGAAATAGCCAATGAAAAGAAGATAAAGCCTCACCAAATACGGACTCTACATACGCTGTCAGTGTATTTTCCAGTTCACTTAAAAGCGCCGGAGTAAGCACAATTTGCCCATCAGAAAGTAGTCTAGAACCTGTTACGGGGGTGAAGGGGATGGCCGATATCCACTTAGGATAATAGTCGAGACCGTGCTGTGCATAAGCATTAGCCCACGCGTGGTCGAACACGTATTCACCGTAGCTATGAGTTTTCAGGTAGCCAGGAATAACAAGATTTGCAGCCTCATGCTTACCTCTCGCTATAGCGATATGGCAAGGCTGCCACCCAGATTCATTGCTGCACGAGCCGCTGCGTTCTAGCGCATGTAAAAATTCATAAGAAACAAAGGGACCCGCTTCTTTCGCGAGGTATTGCCAGCGCTCTTTAGAGAACTGTTCAATCGAATCTATTATTGTTATGCGATAGTTGGATGCTGTCATGCAGTTTACATCATGTAGAGGTTAAGTGCGTAAAACGTTAGATAGTCGCAATCTACGAGTAATTAACGCTAAAATAACGCGGTTTCTACGTTTAATACAGAAGAGTAATTTTACAAAAATGTCAGAGTTCGACCGAAAAATCATTACCGACGCGATTACTCGCATGCTGGCACGACGAGAGCATAGCTTAAACGAAATTATGCGAAAGTTGCAGCAGAAGGGAATAGCGAGTGATGCTTTCATGCCTATTCTGGGGGAATTCAAAGATGCTGATATCCAAAGCGATGCTAGATTTGCAGAAAGCCGAGCTCGCGCACTGTACTTAAAAGGGAAGGGACCCCGCGCGATTAAATTAGACTTACAGCAATACGGTGTTGATGAAAGTACTGCAGAACACGCAATGAGAGAGATTGACGCTGACTGGTTTGAAAGTGCTAAAAAAGTAAAAGAGAAAAAGTTTGGCGACTTTTATGAAACCGAATTCGCGTTGAGACAAAAGCAGAAACAATTTCTTCAATATCGTGGCTTTTACCAAGATCACATTGAATATGCGGTAAGCGCAAACGAATCTAGCTAAAACGGCTGATTTATGCTCATGTTTACCGACAAATAGATGCCGTTGGCGATTCGTTTTATGAATACTGGCTATTTTCGTCTGCTTAAAGTGAAATTTGGGCCTATCTTCTCCCCGTTACACTTAACAAAATTGCGTTATCCATGGTATTGTTGCGCAAATTTGTGTGCATTTTAATTATCCAGAGAATTATAGCGAGGATAAGCGTATTGCGTATTCGCAAACTGCCCCGATTATAAAGCTCATTAGAACAGGCAAATCACACGTTTCAAAAATAGAATAAAGGAAGTTAGGTTTTCAATGACATTATCAACTGCTGACTTACGTAACAAGTTTATCGATTATTTTAAAAGCCATGGCCACCAAGCGGTGGCGAGCTCGTCACTGGTTCCGGCAGATGATCCCACACTTCTTTTTACTAACGCGGGCATGAACCAGTTTAAAGACTGTTTTTTAGGTGCGGAAAAACGCAGCTATACCCGTGCGGTATCGTCACAGCGCTGCGTTCGCGCAGGTGGTAAGCATAACGACCTTGAGAACGTAGGTTACACTGCGCGTCACCATACCTTTTTTGAAATGCTGGGTAATTTCAGCTTTGGCGATTATTTCAAAAAAGAAGCGATAGAGTTTGCGTGGAATTTCCTTACCAAAGAAATTGGTTTGCCAAAAGAAAAGCTCTTAGTCACCGTTTATTCTGAAGATGACGAAGCTTTCGACATCTGGGAAAACCATATTGGTGTTCCAAAAGAAAAGATTATTCGCATTAGTACGTCAGATAACTTCTGGTCTATGGGCGATACCGGTCCATGTGGTCCTTGTTCTGAAATCTTTTACGATCACGGTGCGCACATTTGGGGAGGTCCTCCGGGAACACCAGAAGAAGACGGCGACCGCTTTATCGAAATTTGGAACCTGGTATTTATGCAGTTTAACAAACAAGCTGACGGTACCATGGAGCCACTCCCTAAGCCTTCAATCGATACCGGTATGGGCCTAGAACGTATTTCCGCTATCTTGCAGAACGTGCACAGCAACTACGAGATCGACCTTTTCCAAAACTTGATCAAATCAGCAGCATCAATTGTTGGAAGCGAAGATTTAGAAAATAAATCGCTACGGGTCATCGCCGATCACATTCGTTCGTGCAGCTTCTTAATTTGCGATGGCGTTATGCCATCAAATGAAGGGCGCGGATACGTATTACGTCGCATTATTCGTCGCGCTGTCCGCCACGGCTATCAACTTGGCGCAAACGATATTTTCTTCTATAAGCTTGTAGCATCACTTGCCAAAGAAATGGGTGAAGCGTATCCAGAACTTGTAGACCAGCTACCGGTAATTGAAAAAGTACTACGTGTTGAAGAAGAGCAGTTTAGCAAAACGTTAGCCCGTGGTATGGCTATCCTAAACGATACACTAGAAACTCTAGAAGGCGACACAGTGCCGGGTGACGTAGTGTTCAAGCTTTACGACACCTATGGTTTCCCTACTGACTTAACCAATGATGTAGCGCGTGAGCACGACCTTAAGATTGACGAAGAAGGTTTTGAAGCTGCTATGCAAGCACAACGTGCCCGTGCACAGCAGGCTAGCAACTTTGGTGCAGACTACAATAGTAAACTCGCCATTGACCACACAACCTCATTTACTGGGTACACCGATGTAGAAGGCCAGGCGAATGTGGTTGAACTTATTGCCGACAATGCGTTTGTTGAGAAGCTTGAAGACGGTCAAGAAGGCGTTGTGGTATTAGACAGCACACCGTTCTACGCTGAAAGCGGTGGTCAGGCAGGTGACAAAGGTGTGCTTCGCGTGGCAAACGGTGAATTCATCGTTACTGACACCCAAAAAATGGGTAATGCGTTTGCACACAAAGGTATTGCTAAAGGTTCGGTATCTAAAGGTGATACGGCAACCGCAGCGATTGATGCAGCAAATCGTGAAGCCATTAAAAAGAACCACAGCGCAACGCATTTACTTCATGCAGCACTGCGTGAAATTTTAGGTGAGCACGTAACTCAGAAAGGTTCATTGGTTGAAGCGCCGCGCATGCGTTTTGACTTCTCGCATTTTGAGGCAGTAACGGCTGAGCAACTTGCTGAGATTGAAAGACGAGTTAACCAAGAAATACGTGCAAACCACACGTTAGCAACTGAACTAATGGATTTGGATGAAGCCAAAGCATCAGGCGCAATGGCGCTATTTGGTGAAAAGTACGACGAAAAAGTTCGCGTGGTAACCATGGGGCCATTCTCTGTTGAGCTATGTGGTGGTACTCACGTTACACGTACTGGTGATATTGGCTTGTTTAAAATTACCAGTGAAGCGGGTATTGCATCGGGCGTTCGACGTATCGAAGCAGTTACTGGCGAGCATGCACTTGAAGTCGTGCAAACCCAACAAGCGACACTGTCTTCATTGTCTGCGTTATTGAAAACAGACAGCCAAAATGTACTTGATCGCGTAGTTTCTCTACAAAATCAGACTAAAGAACTAGAAAAAGCACTCAATTCTGCGAAACAAAAATTGGCGAGTCAGCAAGGTGCTGATATGCTTAGTAATGCAGTAGAGATAAATGGCGTTAAAGTTCTTATTGCGAATTTGGAAGGTGTTGAAGCGAAGTCATTGCGTTCAATGATGGATGACATTAAAAACCGAATTGGTGAAGGGATCGTAGTATTAGGTGTGGCTAATGACGCGAAAGTGAATCTTATTGCTGGCGTTACTAAAAACCTCACTAGTAAAGTTAAAGCGGGCGAGCTAGTTAACTTTGTTGCATCACAAGTAGGTGGCAAAGGGGGCGGTCGTCCAGATATGGCACAGGCAGGCGGTGACCAGCCTGAAAACTTGGGCCAGGCGCTAGATTCGGTTAACGCTTGGTTACAAGATAAGCTATAATTATTTTTGTGTATAACAGTGAGTTTTTGAAGTGACGCAGAAACATGGAATCACTGTCGCTTCCATCGGGTCGTGCCGATGGGTTGGCAAATCTTAATGGATGATGTTCAGTATTAAGGAACAGGAGCAAGCGAATGCTTATTTTGACTCGTCGAGTTGGTGAAACGCTTATGGTTGGTGACGATGTAACCGTTACCGTACTAGGTGTAAAAGGGAATCAGGTACGTATCGGTGTGAATGCACCAAAAGAAGTTTCTGTGCACCGTGAAGAGATATACATGCGCATTCAAGCAGAAAAAGGCGGTCAGCCAGGCTCTGCAGAATAATTGCATTATACGCTTCATTGGAAAAGGTCAGCTTACGCTGGCCTTTTTTGTTTTAAGTGACTAAATCTTATCGGGCTTTAGCGCAAGTCTATTGTTTCTGTTCTATTTCGCCAGAAATGACGTTGTGATGTCTCGCGCTAACGACCAAGTTAAGTCTCTGGGTCGTGCACAGCTTTTTTCTAGCACAATGCCTTCTGGGTGGACGATTTTTAAATAGAGACATATACCGCTTTATTTGAGATTTTGGAGTGTTTTTAAATAACTTAAGTAAGTAATACGAATCAGCGTACTTGGTTATGAACAAATAAATTCAAAACTTTTTGATATTATTTTTGAAAAATTGACTAAATTATTAAGGCGGGTCAGTTAAAACTGCAATGAAGCTGCGCATATTCAAATGCAAATTAACGAGCATCGTTAAATAAAATTCGGTTTAATTGCTTGTATTGCGAACAAATTACTGGTTTTTTGCTCGAATCGTTTAAAATGGCAGCGGGTGAACAATTTCTTTATAAAAAAGGTTTGACTCAGGCCAATGAATCCGTAAAATGCACCCCGCAGTCAAGGAGAGGTGGGTGAGTGGCTGAAACCAGTTCCCTGCTAAGGAACCATACGCATATACGCGTATCGAGGGTTCGAATCCCTCCCTCTCCGCCATTATTCGTTGGCAGTGACGGCCAACAACAAGTTTTGCGCGTGTGTAGCTCAGCTGGATAGAGTACCTGGCTACGAACCAGGCGGTCGGAGGTTCGAATCCTTCCACACGCGCCACTTATTTTAAAGCGTCACCTTTTGAGGTAGAATTCAAAAGTACACAAGTTTACGCGTGTGTAGCTCAGCTGGATAGAGTACCTGGCTACGAACCAGGCGGTCGGAGGTTCGAATCCTTCCACACGCGCCATATTGAAAAACCCACCTTTTTAGGTGGGTTTTTTCATTTTTACTCCTTTTATTTTTGTTCTCTCCACTTTCGTCTAAGCGCGCTGTTTAAAATTTAAGCTAAACTTAATGTGTTTAACAGCAGTAAAGCGCGAGGTACGCTATGGCACATCCATCTACTACTTTTCGATTTTTAGCAGAACCTACCGACGTAAACTTTGGCGGTAACGTTCACGGTGGCATGCTCTCTATAACAGCTTAATGAAATGGATTGACCAAGCAGCCTATGCCTGTGCCGCGCAGTGGTCGAAATGCTATTGCGTTACAGTTTCATCGAACGGTATTCGCTTTATAAAGCCAATAAAGGTAGGTCAACTCGTAGAAATAACCGCATCGTTGGTACACACTGGAGCGTCAAGTATGCATATCTATGTTGTGGTTAAATCGGGCGACGCCACGGAAAACACTACGTCTGTCGCAAATCGCTGTTTTATAACTTTTATGGCGGTGCATGCGAAAGATTTCGCTAAACAGCTAGACAGTGACTTTACGGAAAATATAGGCTTTCATTAAGGTGTGAGTATAAATGAACGTAAACGTAGATTGCTGGCATCGGCAACGCTTATGCTAATTCCTAAAATATGCTTTTGTTGCAAATTTATTAAGAAATAATGCATTAAGTTTCATTTTGGCGGGTTTTATTCATTTTAAAGTGTTTTTTTATGCTGCTTTGTTGTGTTTTGAAAAACCACGTGATACTTATTCAGGTACAAAATAACAACAGGATTGAATATGAATTCGGGATCCGTCGCTAGCCTGCTCTTTGAAGCGGGTTCTCTTATGCTTATAGGAATGATATTTGTTTTCTCATTCTTAGGGCTTCTTATTGTGGGTATTCATCTCATTGCCCGATTTTGTGAAGCTTTTCCCGGTGAAATAGCAGAGCCTTCAGCTCATTTAAAAGGGCCTTCAGCTAATTTAAAAGGGCCTTCAGCTAATTTGAGTCGAAACAATCAAGCGGTACAACCAGGAATAGACGGAAACTTTATCGCGGCTATTTCTGCCGCAATTCATACCCATCGCCAAAATTCTAAAAAATAAAGTCTAATCAGGAGTTACCATGTCTAAGCCTCTGGCCCTTACCGAGCTGGTTCTGCGTGATGCCCACCAATCCCTTCTTGCTACGCGCATGCGTATTGAAGATATGCTTCCCATAGCGGAAAAACTAGATAAAGCTGGCTTTTGGTCAGTTGAATCTTGGGGTGGTGCTACATTTGATGCCTGTATTCGTTATTTAGGGGAAGACCCTTGGGAGCGCATCAGAAAGCTAAAAGCAGCCATGCCTAACACGAAACAGCAAATGCTGTTGCGTGGTCAAAACCTATTGGGTTACCGCCATTATGCTGACGATGTTGTCACTCGCTTTGTAGAGCGTGCTCACGAAAGTGGCGTAGATGTATTTAGAATTTTTGATGCCATGAATGACATTAGAAATTTGAAAACCGCAATAAAAGCGACCATAGACAGTGGCGCTCACGCGCAAGGGACAATTTCTTATACGGTAAGCCCTGTGCACAATCTTAAGCTTTGGCTCGAAATGGCGAAACAGCTTGAAGACCTAGGGGTTCATTCTATCTGCGTAAAAGATATGGCTGGGCTTTTAAAACCGTACGAGTGCGAGGCATTGATTACCGGATTAAAAGAAACGGTTGATGTACCTATTGCCATGCAGTGCCATGCCACAACAGGGTTGAGTACGGCGACGTATCAAAAAGCTATCGATGCCGGCATTGATATGCTGGACACGGCTATTTCTTCAATGAGCATGACTTATGGTCATAGTGCAACTGAGACCATGGTTTCTATCGTAGAAGGTACAGAGCGCGATACGGGTATTGCACTACCCGAACTAGAAGAAATTGCCAGTTACTTCAGAGAGGTAAGAAAGAAATACAGCAAGTTCGAAGGCAGTCTCAAAGGGGTAGATGCACGTATTCTTTTGGCTCAAGTACCGGGCGGAATGCTAACCAACATGGAAAGTCAGCTTAAAGAGCAGGGCGCTGAAGATAAATTCGAAGAAGTGTTAAAAGAAATTCCACGGGTAAGGGAAGATCTTGGGTTCATTCCTCTTGTTACGCCAACCTCACAAATCGTGGGCACGCAGTCAGTGCTTAACGTACTCACCGGCGAGCGTTACAAAAGCATTACAAAAGAAACCGCAGGCGTTCTTAAAGGTGAATATGGCGCTACCGCAGCACCAGTAAACAAGGAGTTGCAGGCGCGTGTGCTTGATGGCGCAGAGCCCGTGACATGTCGCCCTGCTGACAATATTGCACCAGAGCTGGATACACTGAGTAAAGAGCTTGATGAACTGGCTGAGAAAAAGCAACTCTCGCTGTCAGACGATAAAATTGATGATGTTTTGACTTATGCCTTATTCCCGCAGATAGGCCTAAAGTTTATCGAAAACCGCGGCAACCCTGATGCGTTTGAACCTGCACCTAGCGCGCAAGAGTCGCAAAGCTCGAGTGCGCCGCCTAAGCCTGCTGAAGCCAAGTCAAGCTCACAAGGGGCTACCGCGAGTGAAACTTACGACGTAAACGTAGATGGAAGAGTGTATCGCGTAGAAGTGGCACCTTCAGGTACGCTGACGAGCGTTACACCTGCTAGTGGCTCTCAGACGCAAGCACAGCCTCAAACTAAGAATGCTGCGCCATCAGACTCTAACTCTTCTCAGTCTATTGATGCACCGCTTGCAGGTAACGTATTTAAAGTTTTGGTGAGAAACGGCGACAGCGTGTCAGAAGGCGATGTGGTGATGATCCTTGAAGCCATGAAAATGGAGACAGAGATCCGCTCCGCATACACCGGTACGGTCACCGACATTACTGTTAGTGAAGGCGATGCCGTAACCAGTGGTCAACCGTTAATCTTATTGGGGTAGTACATGGATAAGTTAATGGTACTTTGGGATAGTACCGCGCTTGCGCACTTTGAAGCCGGCCAGCTTATAATGATGGCGGTGGGTTTCGGCTTGTTGTACTTGGCCATTGTTAAAAAGTTTGAGCCATTGCTTTTACTGCCCATTGGTTTTGGTGCATTGCTTACTAATATCCCTATTGCTGGTTTTTCAGAAGCGGGTGGGTTGCTGCACTACATATACAAAATCGGCATAGATACAGGGGTATTTCCTCTGCTCATCTTTATGGGCGTAGGCGCAATGACTGATTTCAGTGCGCTTATTGCTAACCCTAAAATGTTGTTACTTGGCGCAGCTGCGCAGTTCGGTATTTTTGCTACCTTGTTTGGCGCGATAGCGTTAAACCTTATACCTGGCTTTGAGTTTACGTTAAAAGACGCGAGTGCCATTGCTATCATAGGTGGCGCGGATGGGCCTACTGCCATTTTCCTCGCCTCACGGCTTGCGCCTGATTTGCTTGGTGCGATTGCAGTCGCTGCATACTCTTATATGGCGTTGGTACCTATTATCCAGCCACCTATCATGAAAGCGCTGACCACAAAAGAAGAGCGCGAGATAAAAATGGGTCAACTACGACCTGTGTCAAAGCGAGAGAAGATTATTTTCCCGCTTGCTGTGCTGTTTATGACTATCTTGTTTTTACCGGCCGCTACGCCGCTTGTCGGCATGTTTTGCTTCGGTAACTTAATGAAAGAGTGTGGCGTGGTAGACAGATTGAGCAAAACAGCCCAAAACGAGCTCATCAATACGGTCACTATTTTCCTTGGTTTAGCAGTAGGATCAAAGTTATCAGCGGAAGCATTCCTTACGGTCGAGACTTTAGGTATTTTGGGGCTTGGGGCTATCGCGTTTGGTATAGGCACTGCCGCAGGCGTACTCATGGCCAAGCTAATGAGTAAGCTGTCGGGTGGCAGTATAAATCCACTGATTGGCGCAGCTGGCGTCTCTGCTGTGCCGATGGCAGCCAGAGTGGTGAACAAAGTTGGGCTAGAAGCTAACCCTCATAACTTCTTACTTATGCATGCGATGGGGCCTAACGTGGCTGGCGTGCTAGGTAGTGCGGTTGCCGCAGGTATTCTATTGGCTCTGGTTGGCTAGAATGCACAAATGCATTGCTGTACAAGGGGCAATTTATTTGCCCCTTTTTTATTGCATGGCGTTTGTTCAAAAAAAGGCTTTCTAGGGTTTTCTTTTTGTGACGAGTAGAGCGTGCCAGTTCGGTACGTAAGTGCGCTTCTCAAAGAAAACAGCACCCAAACGATAAGCTCTTTATTCTCGAATTGTGTTTTGTGGCACCAGAGATTGGTATGCGGTAACGAGTTTCTTAGTGCGCGTATGCTGGGGCCACCTAAAGATAGTTTCGGTCTTGCCTTCTTCTACAATTTCACCGCCTTCCATCACAATAATCCTGTCTGCAATGTGTCGTACAATACCCAAGTTGTGACTAATAAAGATAAACGCCAAGCCAAGTTCTTGCTGAAGCTTCAATATAAGATTCACCGTTTGCGAACGAATGGAAGGGTCTAACGCTGCAAAGGGTTCATCAGCCACTAACACTTTGGGCTTTAACACAATGGCTCTGGCTAGCGCTACGCGCTGCTGCTGTCCATCAGAAAGCATATGTCGATAAAAGTAATAGTGTTCGCGCAAGAGGCCTACCTTCACCAACATATCTTCTATAATTGGTTTGCGTTCTGCTTCGCTTAGGCCTGTATTCAAACGCAATGGCTCATCCAAGATTTTTCCCACAGGAACCGATGGATTCATCGACTCGGAGCTATGCTGCAAGATCATACGAATGTCATGGGTACGTTTTTGCTGGCTATCTTTAGACTGGTATTTGGCTAAATATTTGTGTGTGTTAATTTCAATTTCACCTGCATCAGCGGGCAGTGCACCTACCAAGAGCTTAGCCAACAAGGACTTACCTGAACGGTTTTCACCAATAATTGCAATGGTCTCACCGCGCTTTACGCTTAAGTTCACTGGACCAAGTTGAAAAATTTCAGGACGTTTTAGCCAACGTTTCCTCTCGTTATGAATAAACGTGAGATCTTTAACCTGCATGATATCCATTACAGCTTCTCCATATGTAGAGGGAAGTGACAGCTGTAATTGTGATCGTGAATTTTACGCACGGCTGGTGTTTGTACACAGGCGCGCTGAGCACGAGGGCAGCGAGGACCTAATCGGCAACCAATAGGCAAATGCTGTAGTGTGGGAATAGAGCCACCAAGCGTGGGTAGTAGCGATTTCGGTGGTAAATCTTTTCTGAAGCTCGGCGCGCTGTCTAGTAATGCTTTTGTGTAAGGGTGCAGAGGGCGCTTCTTAATGTGCTTCATTCTACCTGATTCTACAGTCTGCCCTGCATACAATACCGTCATAGAGTGAGACATACTTGCAATTGCCAGTAGGTCGTGACTAACAAACAAGATCGAGAGCGAGCGCGTCTGATTCAAACGCGTGAAGAGCTTCAGAATTTGTGTTTTTGTTGTAGGTTCCATTCCCCGAGTTGGGTCATCGGCGATGAGCAATTTAGGCTGTGAAACCAGGGCCATCGCAATCATGAATTTTTGACCTATGTCAGCCGGTATTTGATGAGGAAAAGCGCTTAAATAATGCTTGTGGTGCTTTATTCCTACTTTGTGAACGGTGCTTATTGCGATCTTTTTGCGGTGTTGTGCTCGTTGCCAGAACCAGCTCCCTTCAACAAATTCATCGGGAATGCTCTCTTCCAACTGCTCTCCAAGCGTTGCCGATGGGTCTAAACTTGCCTGTGGGTTTTGGAACACGACCGCTATTTCTCGGCGCATTACCTCACGACGCTGCTGCACAGACATACTCAGCAGGTTTTCACCATTCCAACTCATGCGGTCAGCCGTTAAATTCCATTGGCTAGGAAGGGCTCCGCAAATGGCGGACACGATCAAGCTTTTGCCTGAGCCTGATTCTCCTACCAGTGCGCGAATCTCCCCGCTGCTAACCGACAGGTTAACCTTGTCCAACGCTTTAATTGCGCCATCGCTGCTCTGCATTTCCAAGGTGAGGTTTTTAATATCAAGCATTGGCATATTAATGACTCACTCTTTTTCTAAGTGCTGAACGCAAACCGTCACCCACAATGTTGATAGATAGCACCATGAAGAATATTGCCATGCCGGGGACGGCAACGTTCCACGGTGCTAGATAAGCAACATCTAGCCCATCAGCTAGAATAACGCCAAGTTCAGGAAGCGGTGACTGTGCGCCTAAATTCAGAAAACCAAGTGCAGATATGTCGATAACGGCAATAGAAAGTGCAAGCGTGCCCTGTACAACCAGCATTTCGGTCATGTTGGGTAGTATAGAATGAACAAAAAGTTGCCATCTACTGGCACCGTCCAATTTAGACGCCACTATATATTCTTTTTTCATTTCGGCGCGCACAAAACTTCTTGTGTGGTGCACAAACTGTGGAATAAGTGCAAGGGTAATTGCCCACATGCTGTTAACCAGACCGGTACCCAATATTGCAACGATAATAATCGCAATAAGTAGCGTGGGAATGGCCATAAGTGCATCGAGTAAGTGGTTGACGATACTTGAGCGAACACCTCGCAGCATGCCAGCAAAGGTCCCAAGGCTAACGCCGACTAACATGGCCAGCACAACAGTAATGAATGCGGAGCCTAGTGTGATGCGACACCCATAAATTATGCGGGTAAATAGGTCTCTACCCAACGCATCAGTACCGAAAATGTGCGATATAGAGCCATTAGCTAACCAGCTAGGCGGTATTAACAGTCCGTCGATATTTTGTTCCACGGCATCATAGGGAGTGATGATTGGTGCGAACAGCGCGCAAACAACAAACAACGCCAGCATAATCAGACCAAGCATGGCGATGTGGCTCGCTTTAAATGATGCCCAAGTCCGTTGCCACGGCGACGGATGGAATTCTTCGTCGTATAAACTAAACTGTGGCACGTTCGTATTTCTCTCTGCTTGGGTCAATCATTCGGTTAAACAAATCAACGAGAATCGTGAGTGTAATTACTACCGTGGATACTGCCATCATACCAATTCTAAGGGCAGGGTAATCTCGCTGATAAATAGCTTGAATCAGCCAATTACCGATCCCCGGCCAAGAAAACAAGGTTTCGACAATCATCGCGTTCGTTATTAATGTCGTAATTTGTATCGCCATTAGCGGTAAAATGGGCAGTAACGCGTTGCGCAGAATATGACGAAAGAATATCTGCCAACTTGAAAGGCCTCTAGATATTGCTGCAGCGATATAGGGGCGGTGTTTCACGTCTATAACAGAACGTCTTGTTATACGTATCATCGAAGCGGTGGCGATAGCACCAATGGCAAACGTAGGTAATGCTAAGTGCGATAACGCATCCTTGAAGGCTAAGGTCTTGTTTTCTACGTCAGACAATAATATATCAATGAGAATAAAGCCTGACACGGGTTCGATGTTATAAAGCAAACTGATACGACCCGACAGCGGTGCAGCGTCTAGCTGCAAACTGAAAACCAATATAAGCAGGAGCGCAAACCAAAAAACAGGAAAAGAATAGGTTGTTATACTTGCACTATTTATTAGGTGATCCGACGTTGAATAGCTGCGAATCCCTGCATAATAACCAAGCGGTATTCCAATGAATAAGGCCATCAACATGGCATAGGTTGCCAGTTCTATTGTGGCTGGCATCGCAATACCTACCTCTTCTCTTAACGGCAGGCCTGACGTAAAGCTGTATCCCCAGTCACCAGTGAGCAAATTGCCTACATAATAGAAAAACTGGAAAATATAGGGCTGATCTAGTTTAAATTGCCGCTCCAATGCCGCGCGTTGAATTTCATTTTGCGGCACGAGTCCTGTTAGGTTTTCAAGTGTATCGCCTGGAAAAAGGTAGGCGAGTGAAAACGACATAATCGCTAACACCAAAAGCGTTAATATAAATAAAGTGCAGTATCTTACGAGGATCTGGATCACAGTGCTTTTTTTACTCCACCAAAGCGTACACCGCCAAAGGGATTAATGGTCATTCCTTCTAGTTCATTCCTGTATGCCTGATAGCGATAGGCATGTGCGATGGGAACAAGAGGAAGGCGTTCGTATAATAATCGGTTAACTTGCCGGTATATGGCTGTGCGTTCTTCAATATCATCTGTCTGAAGAGCGTCGTTGAGTAACTTATCATAGTCTTCACTGCACCACATGGCACGATTTGTACCAGAGGGTATAGCGCCACAGCTCAATAGCGGACGATAGAAGTTATCTGGGTCTCCGTTGTCGGCAGACCAACCAATTAATACCGAGTCGTGCAGGCCTTCCTGAAGATGGCGTCTGAAGGTAGTCCAATCGTAACTGACAATGGTTGCTTCTACGCCTACATCACGCAAATAACGCTGAATGAGCTCGGCCATCTTTGTTGCGTTAGGATTGTAAGAGCGTTCAACAGGCATAGCCCATATCGTCATAGAAAAGCCGGCCTTAACTCCGGCGTCAGCTAATAATTTGCGCGCTAGAACTGGATTGTAGGCGGTATCGTCTGCGTCATTTTGAAACGCCCAGCTTGCCGCAGGCAGCAGGGTCTTAGCTCTAGTAGCACTGTCAAAATACACCGCTTCTAGCAATGTGTTCTTATCGATTGCGGCCGCTAGCGCACGTCTTACATCTGGGTTATCAAAAGGAGGGCGTTGAGTGTTAAACGCCCAAAATCCAATGTTTAGTCCTGGTTTTTCCGCTAGCGTCAGATCTTCTTTTGCCCGAATCACTTCAAGTTCAGTCTGTGCAGGAAAAGCGGTAGCGTCACATTCACCTGTCATTAATTTAGCCAGTCTCAGTGAGCTTCTTGGCGTAATGTCAAATATAAGCTGCTCTACAACAGGGCGCGTTTCGTCACCGTTTTGTGCTGTACCATCTTGAACAGTATCTTCGCCACCTTGGCCATTTTCAACTTCTTGGTTGGCACTCTCTACAGTATTGTTATCGCTTAGGACTTCATCACTCGTAGGCGCATCTTCCATTTGGTCACGCCAATAGTTGTCGTGGCGCAGGAACTTAATGAAATGATCTTTGCGATAGCTATCGAATTTAAAGGGGCCAGTACCTACTGGAAGCTCATCGATTTTGCCTGGCGTGCCGGTCTGTGCCAGCTGGTTAGCATATTCTTCTGATAAGATAACGGCGAAATCGGTTGCTAGATTTGCCAAAAATGAGCTATCCCTGCGCTTAAGTGTAATTTCAACGCGGTAGCCGTTTACGCGCTCTACCGACGCGATATTTTGTGCAAGGCCTATGCTTTCGAAGTAGGGATAGCGCCCACCAGATACGTAATGGTATGGATGGGAGCGTAGGCGCCATCTGTCTATACTGAAGATAACATCGTCGGCGCTAAAGTTTCGTGTTGGCGTGAAGTAGCGCGTATTGTGAAACCATACATCCTTTCTCAGTTGAAAAGCGTAGGTAAGACCGTCATCACTCACTAACCAACTACTCGCCAAACTAGGCACGATGCGGCCAGACTCAGGGTCGAAATCAAGCAATCTGTCGTAGAGTTGGTGTGAAGATGCATCTGACGTTGTACTTGATGTATCTAGCTGCGGATTGAAGGTAACTGGATTGCTTTCAGAGCAGTATATAATACCCGTATTGTAAAACGCTTGTTTGTTCTGCTTAGCACAGGATGCAACAAGAAGCGCTGTACATATACATAATGACAAACGCTTTACCAAACCATGGGACATGCTTTACGCCTCGACGCTTTCCGCGGAAGAATCTAGTAAGTTATATTTTTTGAGATAGCCTCGCAGCTGATGATACGTCAGGCTCAATTTTTCAGCAGTCTTCTTCTGATTAAACTGACTGTCAGCAAGTGCCTGTTTTATCATATCTATCTCATGTTGTTGAGAACGTTCTTTCAAATCTATGGGATATTCAACAATTTCTGGCTTTTTCACTGGTGCCAGTGGCGTAATGTCTGCACTTTCAATGCGTTCATTGGTGGCAGCGGCCTCTGAAGGGGACTGAGTAACGGGTGAGTCGGACGTATTCACTCTGTCATTGGTCTTCACTCTACCTTTCGGGCGATAAGCTGACTCAAAGGGGTCAAGAACGATTTCATGTACGGGCAGATGAGGATTATTTGTTCGATACACTGCACGTTCGACCACGTTCTTTAGTTCACGTATATTTCCTGGCCAATCGTAGTCAAGAAGGGTCCGCTTTGCCTTCTCTGTAAAGCCGCTGAATAATTCCATTTCCATTTCACGGGCCATATTAATAGCAAAGTTTTCTGCCAACATCATGATATCTTCCCTACGCTCGCGTAGCGGAGGAATGGTAATTACGTCAAAGGCAAGTCGGTCGAGTAAGTCTGCACGAAATTCACCTGCATCGGCAAGCGCGGGCAAGTCTTCGTTTGTAGCTGCAATAAGGCGTACGTCAGTTTTTACTGACTTGCTTCCGCCAACGCGCTCAAATTCGCCATATTCGACAACGCGCAGTAGCTTCTCCTGAATAAGGCCAGAAGTATTAGCCAGTTCATCAAGAAATAAGGTGCCGTTGTGGGCCACTTCAAAGCGACCTTCGCGGCGTTTTGAGGCACCGGTGAACGCACCTGCTTCATAACCGAATAATTCACTCTCCAATAGGCTTTCACTTAAGGCAGCACAATTAAGCTTAATATAGTTCTGATCCCAGCGCTTAGATAAGAAGTGAAGTCGCGCGGCAATAAGCTCTTTACCTGTGCCTCGCTCACCTATTACCAGCACAGGTTTATCTAGCGGTGCAATTTGTGAAATTTGCTCTAAAACTTCTAGAAAACTATTCGCTTGGCCAAGTAAATTGTCTTGCTGTCGATACCTACTCATTAAATACCTCAAAAGTTAGTCATTTCGACCAATTAATAGTGTAGAACAAAACATATTGAGAAACGAGTATTATTTGAACTTATAAAAAGTGTATGAAAAATAGCAGGTTAGCACAGTTGTAAAGTTGGCAAGCATATTGAATACAACTAATACCAAGAGTAACCTATTTATCAAGTGTGGTGTTTTTTAAACACTTACCATTTTTAGCAAGAGGTAATTATTATGGGTATCTTCTCGCGTTTTACAGATATTGTGAATTCGAATATTAATGCGCTTTTAGATAAAGCGGAAGATCCTGAGAAAATGGTTAGATTAATCATTCAGGAAATGGAAGACACATTGGTTGAGGTGCGCTCAGCATCAGCAAAGACCTTAGCCAACAAAAAAGAAATTGTTAATCAAATTGCAAAGTATGAAAGCGATGCAAGCGACTGGGAAGCCAAAGCTGAGCTTGCTTTGAGCAAAGACAGAGAAGATTTGGCGCGTGCTGCGCTGCAGGAAAAGAAGAAGTCTGCAGAAGCTGCTGAAGCGTTAAGTAAAGAGCTGGCTATTGTTGATGAGCAAATCAGCAAACTTCAGGATGAAATTGGTCAGCTTCAAGAAAAGCTAGCGGATGCGAAGAGTCGCCAAAAAGCGATTATTATGCGCCAGAAAACTGCAAGCTCTCGTCTTGAAGTGAAAAAGACGCTGGATAGCACTAAAGTAGATAATGCGATGGGACGCTTTGAGCAATATGAGCGTAAAATCGATGACCTTGAGTCGCAGGTTGAAGCTTACGATCTAGGTAAGAAAACGTTACAGGATGAGTTTGCTGAACTAGAGGCCAGTGACAAAGTTGAAGACGAACTTGCTGCGCTTAAAGCGAAAGTAAAAGGTGCAAACACAAGCACCGAAAAATCAGAATAATAAGAATAGGGTGTACCCTCCTGATGTGAAATCGGAAGGAGGGTAATTACATCAGAGTTTGTAGGAGAGATTGAGATGGATGAAGGTACGATTGCAATGTTGGTGATGCCCCTTGTGGTGTTTTCAATATTCGTTGCTCCAATTTGGCTAATATTACACTATCGAAGCAAGAAGCAAGTGAATCAGGGATTGAGTGCAGAAGAGCACGCATCTTTGCAAGACTTAGCCGAGAAAGCCGAGAAAATGAGCGAACGCATTGAAACTCTAGAGGCCATTTTAGACAGCGAGGCACCTGAGTGGAGGAATAGAGCATGAGAAACGGTAAGCAGCTCTATCGCAACCCAGAAAATGCAAGAATTGCAGGCGTGTGCTCGGGTGTAGCTGAATATTTCGGCTTAGAAACTTGGTTAGTAAGGATTTTAGTTGTAACAGGTTTCTTCTTGTTAGCCGGACCTTTCATCTTTGTTGCATACATTGCAGCTTGGTTCATTCTCGATAAAAAACCTGTTGGGTTAAAAAATGCGCCAACGCAACCTGTTTTCTCAAAAGGTAAGGGATGGACAAATCCCAACGGTGGTCAGGTAAAAAGCCCAAAAGTGGAAGTGAAAACGAAAGTTTGGCAGGCGGGCGAGCCACCAAAACAAGCGTTTCACGATATTCGCAATCGTTTTGAAAAAGCAGAAGTTCGACTTCGTAAAATGGAAACTTATGTAACGTCTCGCGAATATCAACTCAATAAAGAAATTAGCCGCCTTTAATTGGCGATGGCGCACCAAGCAAACTTGAATGAAGCCGCTCGTAATGAGCGGTTTTTTGTTATATAAAACAATGCGTTTACTTGGTTTTGTAAAATTCCTGTTACAGCAAAATCGAGTCGCTCGTAAGGGCTTACACTTTTCGACGTCGCGAATTTCATTAGACTGATAGACAAGTTTTTCAACTCTTATTGGTTACAGAAGTTATGCCAAAATCAACGCAATACCAGTCGAGACAATCTGACGAGAATGGCATTATCCATTGGTCAGACGAAGAGAACCAAATTTGGTCTGAACTCTATGCGAGACAAATTCCGCTGGTGAAAGAAAGAGCGTGCCAAGAATACTTGGACGGGCTTGATTTGTTGAAGTTAAATGAAAAGGAAATCCCTCAGCTACCCGACATCAACAAAGTACTGATGGAGAAAACGGGTTGGCAAACAGCTGAAGTGCCTGCGTTAATTAATTTTGGCGAATTTTTCAGATTACTGGCGAATAAGCAATTTCCTGTTGCCACTTTTATACGCACCAGAGAAGAATTCGATTATTTGCAGGAGCCGGATATTTTCCATGAAGTTTTCGGTCATTGTCCGCTACTAACCAATCCCGCATTTGCTCATTTTACTCACACTTACGGAAAGTTGGGCCTTGCTGCCAGCAAAGAAGACCGAGTTTATCTTGCTCGTCTTTATTGGTTCACCGTAGAGTTTGGATTGGTGAGAGCCAAAGATGAATTGAAGATATACGGTGGAGGCATCTTATCTTCTCCTGGCGAGACAATATATGCGTTAGACAGCGACACACCTCTGCGTAACCCGCTCACTGCTATTGATGCATTAAGAACACCTTATCGCATCGATATTATGCAGCCTCTTTATTATATCTTACCGGAATTCGACCATCTGTTTGAATTAGCGGAAATGGATATTATGGCACTCGTAGAAGAAGCGAAGTCTTTAGGGCTATTTTCCCCACTTTTCCCACCTAAAGAGAAAAAAGCCAGCTAACACTATTGTTAATTAAATGTGTTTTATATAGGATGCCGCTCACTGAAGCGGCATCTTTTTTATTTGGTATGTGCGGCCTTTTAATCATGCTCTCTGCGCGTTCTTAAATGTGTGATTCATCGCAAATTTAACCATCTGTAACATTTATCTTGTTATCTTTTTGTAAAAGTATGGTATTCTGTACATATATGTTTACAAAATAGCTATAACACCCTATGCGTCTAGAAATAAGCTGTCAGGACCGTCTTGGTATCACTCAAGATGTTTTAGATATTCTCGTTACTAAAGAAATAGATTTACGCGGTATTGAAATTGACCCTGCGGGAAAAATTTTCCTTAATTTTCCCAATATCGAATTTGCAGATTTTCAACACCTCATGCCTCAAATTCGCCGCATCGATGGTATCGACGATGTGAAGACGACGCTTTTCATGCCAGGAGAGCGTGAAAAAAATCAGCTTTCCGCTATTTTAAGAACGTTGCCCGACCCTGTGTTTTCTATCGATGCGAAAGGAAATATCTTGCTATGCAATGAAGCGGTGTGCGCGGGGCTAGAAATTCCGAGTAGCGAAATAGAAGGCATTGAAATTGGCGAAGTTGTGAAAGGCTTTAACTTTACCAAATGGATGGACGGTAAATCGCCTGGCCCTCAGTCTTCGAAAGTGAAGTTTATTCAACAGGATTACCTAGCCGATATGCTGCCTATTACCGTACCTGACGGCGAGCAGAATATGATCATGGCAGGTGCTGTGGTGATATTAAAATCAGAGATGCGACTAGGGCAACAATTTACCGCGTTCCATCAGTCTCCCACTGATAGCTTTGACCGCTTTGTCACTCAATCTCCGTTTATGAAGCGAGTCGTTCATGAAGCCAAGCGAATAGCTGATTTGGATGCACCTATTTTAATTTTTGGTGAAACAGGCACAGGCAAGGAAATGATTGCCAGAGCCTGTCACCAGTCTAGCCGTCGCAGTGAAGGAGCATTTTTAGCTTTAAACTGCGCGTCTTTACCTGACAGCGTGGCAGAAACCGAATTATTCGGTTACGCAGCGGGGGCATTCAATCAGCCTAATGCAAAAGTGGGGCTATTAGAGCAAGCAAAAGGCGGTACGCTTCTTCTCGATGAAATCGCTGATATGTCTTCTCAGCTTCAAGCTAAACTGCTCCGCGTTCTAGAAGACGGCGAATTTAGAAGAGTAGGGGATTCAGAGCCAGTTAAGGTAGACGTGCGATTTATATGCACCACCTGTCGTGACTTAGGCCAGCTTGTAGAAGAAGGACGATTTAGAAAAGAACTGTACTACCGCTTAAACGTACTAAGTTTGGTTATGCCTTCTTTAAAAGACAGAAGGCAGGATATCGTTCCTCTAGCCGAGTCTTTCATCGTTCAACACAGTACCAAGTTAGGTCGCCGTCCTGCGAAACTTAGTAAATCCTGTGTTGATTTTCTGCAGCAGTACCCGTGGCCGGGCAATGTGAGACAGCTACAGAATGCGTTGTATCGCGCGTTATCACTCCTTGACGGTAAGGAGATTACCAAGGAAGACATCCAGCTTCCAAGTTGTGCGCCAAGCGTCACTTATATTGACGAAAACTTTGACGGCACATTAGACGAAGAAGTGAAGAAGTTTGAAAAGGACTTGCTCAAGCGGTTATATCCTTCCTACCCAAGTACCCGTCAATTGGCTAAAAAACTGGGGTTAAGTCATACGGCAATTGCAAATAAGTTACGTGAATACGGCATTAACAAGGCAACGGTAAAGCTTTAATTATATGGGAGCATTGACCTTTGCCATAGGGTGAGGGTTAATGTGACCAAGTATATTTGACGTCGTTTAGCAAAGTAAAAATGGCAAATGGTCTACGCCAATTTTTATATCGTTAATGCGTTTTTGTGCCTCAGAGCAATATCAATTCATCTGTTACGATAAATTTACATCGCCCACGGAGCAAGCGGGCAGCGCTATACCTGCTCAACAGAGGCTTACTAGCGTACATCCTTTCTTACAGCCAAATAAAACTTCGTCAACAGATCACTTCTCAACGCACACCAACTAGTGGCATAACTATAATCATGGAATTGTGTGTGATGCTGCCGCGTAAAAAGATATAGGTCTTTTATTCAGAACGTATTAATAAAAGACAAGAGCGCCAAGCTGATGAATAATTTTTCGAGGAAAGAACAATGAAACTAGCAACCTATAAGAATGAAACCCGAGATGGCTGCCTAATGGTAGTGTCGAAGGACCTTTCTCGAGCATGCAGTGCACAGGACATTGCGAAAACGATGCAAGACGCACTGGATAATTGGAAAGAGATTGCCCCTCAGCTACAGATGAAATACCAAGCGCTAAATGATAATGCGTGTGACAGCGTGCCGTTTGACGCATCTCGCTGTGAGTCGCCTCTGCCTAGAGCTTACCAATGGGCTGATGGAAGTGCTTACGTGAACCATGTGGAATTGGTGCGAAAGGCGCGTAATGCAGAAATGCCGGAAAGCTTTTGGACTGACCCATTGATGTATCAAGGTGGTTCCGATGACTTTATTGGACCCGAGGATGACATCATACTTCCAAGTGATGATTGGGGAATCGATTTTGAAGGTGAAGTCGCTGTTGTTACCGATGATGTTCCTATGGCGTGTACGCCTGAACAAGCTTCAGAGCGCATTCGACTTATTATGTTAGTTAACGACGTGTCACTTAGAGGGTTAATCCCAGGCGAATTGGCGAAGGGGTTTGGCTTCTTCCAATCAAAACCTGCGTCTAGCTTTTCTCCGGTTGCTGTAACACCAGATGAATTAGGTGATGCGTGGAAAGATAGCAAAGTGCACTTGCCTTTGCGTTCAACCTACAATGGTGAACTATTCGGTAAGCCTGAAGCGGGTCAGGACATGACGTTTGATTTTGGTCAGCTAGTCGCGCATGCCGCCAAGAGCAGAAACCTAGGTGCAGGTGCTATCATCGGCTCGGGTACAGTGTCTAATAAACAGGGTACAGATCATGGCTCTGCCATCGCTGAAGGCGGTGTGGGTTATTCATGTATTGCAGAAGTGCGCATGATTGAGACTATTCGAGACGGCAAACCTTCTACTCCTTTCATGCAGTTTGGCGATCGTATTCGCATAGAAATGCTAGATAAAGAAGGCCACTCTGTTTTTGGCGCCATTGAACAGCAAGTTAAACCGCTTAGCTAAAACTTTAAAATGAAAAGTAGTGTGGGCTAATAACGCGGTTTACTCAGTAGGCACGTTGTTGTTTTCCCCACTATAATTATAAGAGGGTGAAGAGCGTTTAGATTCATCAAAGCCCTGCACTCCTACCAAAAACGTTTAATAGGTGTGGTAGTACCATGAGTATAAAACTTTACGGCTATTGGCGTTCGACCGCCTCTTACCGCGTGCGGATTGCGCTGAATTTGAAAGGGGTTGAGTACGAGTATGTACCTGTACATCTTGTAAACAACGGTGGCGAGCAGCATAGTAGCGAATATACGCGTCTCAATCCCGCGCACCTTGTCCCTACTTTGGTTGACGAAGACGAAGATATTATTTTGAATCAATCGTTATCAATCATCGAATATCTTGATGAACGGTATGAAGGCGAACACCAGCTGGTTCCTGAACATCGAACAGAGAGAGCCAGAGTCAGAGCGCTAGCACAAGATATCGCGTGTGATATTCAGCCTTTGGGTAATCTACGTGTACTGAATGCGCTAAAAGGGAATTTTGAGGCGTCACAAGATGATGTGGCGAAGTGGGCATCCCACTGGATAACGCTGGGGTTCGACGGCATTGAAAAGCGTCTTCAGACCCAAGCTGGAAAGTTCTGCTTTGATTTCGATGTTACGCTGGCTGATATTTGCTTAGTACCCCAAGTGTATAATGCGCAACGTTTTAACGTCGATATGAGTCGCTACCCTTTAATTAGTAAGATAGCGAAGAACTGTAACGAGTTAGATGCTTTCGAGCGGGCTAAGCCCGAAAATCAAATAGACGCCACTTAGACTGACGGGGGAGAGTAGAAATGTACTCTGACCCCATTTTTTGAGTTATTGGCGTTTAATCGGTAGCTCGGTGGTGTTTTTCACCTGCTTTAAGGCGAAGGTTGAGCTTAAATGATCGACGAGAGGCAGGTGAGTTAATTTCGTTTTAAGTAAGAATTCGTACTCTTCAATACTTTCCACTATCACTTTTAGTAAGTAGTCTTTTTCACCGCTGGTGGTATGACACTCCACGATTTCATCGATGTTTTGTACGGCATTTTCAAAATCGGTTAGCGAGTCACCGTCATGGTTTTTCAACGTGACATAGATAAAGACCGACACACCTAAATTCAGTTTTTTGCTGTTTAGCAATGTGACTTTACCAAGAATGATGCCGTCGGCTTCCATTCGCTTGACACGTCTCCAGCACGGAGTGTGCGACAATCCTACACGCTGGCTTAAATCTGCCATCGACACCGTGGCGTCTTGCTGAAGTACGCGCAAAATCTCACGGTCAAATTTATCCAATTTCATTAACACTGTTTCCGTCGTTTTTATGATGTTTATTATATATCAAAAAAAATTCTAGGATAGCTGTCCTAGAAAAATTGTAATCAATTCTATTGCGTTTCAGTTTGTAAATTTCATTAACAAACTTTGCAAGACCTGTCCTCAAAACAATCGGATACACTTGGCAAAATGTTGCTGATCTTTGCGAGGCCGATAAGTGTACCGCAAATCATCTTCAGACTCTCACATCATCCCAAATGAGCGGCGTTTCGATTTCGTGACAGCTAGACCTTGGGTAGGCTTTAATTCATCACAGTATTAATAGGGAAAATATGTCAGTTTTTGATCACCCGGAGTTCAATAATCACGAACACGTTGCGTTTTATCATGACGAGAAGGCGGGCTTGAGCGCCATTATTGCTGTACACAATACCAATCTGGGGCCAGCACTTGGCGGTTGTCGCATGTGGCCCTACGTAAATAGTGGTGAGGCATTGACCGATGTGTTGAGACTGTCAAAGGGGATGACGTATAAAGCAGCCATGGCTAACTTGGAGCTTGGCGGCGGTAAATCTGTGATCATCGGCGACCCTCGTAAGGCTAAATCGCCAGAAATGATGAAGGCAATGGGCAAGTTTGTTGAATCATTGGGCGGCAAGTATTTCACTGCTGAAGACTCTGGTATTTCAGTAACGGACTTGCAAACCATGGCAACCGAGTCGGATTACATCGCTGGTGTTAATGCTAAATACCACTATTCGGGCGAAGTACCTGACGGAAACCCGGCTCCGTCTACAGCATACGGTGTGTTTGTGGGATTGAAGGCGACGGTAGAGTACGGCTTGAAGCGCAGCCTTGATGGCGTCAGTGTTGCTATACAAGGTATGGGACACGTTGGCTACCGTCTTGCAAAGCATTTGCATGAGCACGGTGCCAAGCTTTATGTTGCGGATATCTATCCTGAAGGTGTTGAAAAAGCAGTATCTGAATTTGGTGCGACAGCTGTAGCGCCGGAAGAAATACTGAGCTTAGATGTGGATGTGTTAGCGCCATGTGCGTTGGGTGCAGCCATTAACGATCTGTCATTGCCTGAAATCAAAGCCAAAGTAATTGCAGGCGCTGCAAATAACCAGCTTGCACGTGAAGATATTGGTGAATTGCTTCAACAGCGCGGTATTCTGTATGCGCCAGATTACGTGATCAACGCGGGTGGCGTTATCGACATCTTCCATCAGCGTATGGAATCGAGTTCTAATGAAGCGCTTCGCGCACATATTGAGCAAATCGGCGAAACGTTAAAAGAAATTTATACCCGTGCAGAGCAAGAAGGGGCGGCGACAAACCGCGTTGCCAACCTTATTGCCGAAGAGAGATTTTCTTTAAAGGGTTGAAAACTCTCAACCAAATAGTCATAATGCGCCCCGCACTCAAGCAGGGGCGAATGACTTTGCTTTGAATGCGATTTTCTATGGTGGGCTTTTGGTCCTCCCGCAATGATACTCTGTGAACCCGGTCAGGCCTGGAAGGGAGCAGCCGCAGCAGACGACTCATGTGCCGGGATGTGGCTGGAGGCCCGCCACCCAAATTCCTTATTCGTCTTCTTTTTTAGTCTTTTCTATTTCATCTAAGTACTTGAGCGCTTTGCTGATAGCATGCTCAACATTCATTTCCATTTGATTTCGTTCGCTCTGAGGCAGGTAAAACGCCATGTCTACTTCGTAGCGGATATAACGTGGTGGAACCTGATTTAAGGCAAGACAGCACAAGTCTGCTAAGTAATCAGGACTTTTCGTGGTATCGAGCCCCAGCTTACTGATTCTTTCTAAAACCAGGTGTTCATAATAGTTATGGATGTCGTCATCTAGTTTCATGTTCATTCCCCTTATAATTGTTGTTAGCGCCCTGCGTAAAAGTGCTGTGGTATGCAAATATGTTGTGCGGAAAATACAGCGCTTGTCCAATAAATTGGACACATTTTTATACAAGCTAAATGGCACAACACGAACCTTGGCTATATATCCTTATAATGTATAGCTTGTATTCTGTGGATGTCGAGTCGACGGTGATAGAATTACGAAGTTAAACAAAGCAATAAGGCAAGAACGACATGAAAAAAAATATAGAGCCCTGCTACTACGGCGATTACCTACAGCTTGATAAGATTTTGGGGGCGCAGGACTTACAGAGTGAGAAGTACGGTGACGCGGCGCACGAAGAAATGCTGTTCATTATTGTTCACCAAGTTTATGAGCTTTGGTTCAAGCAGGTTCTTCATGAATTAAATGCAGTAATTGATACGTTTAATCAAGAAACAGTTAAAGATCAGCAGCTAACGCTAGTGGTGCATCGCTTACAGCGAGTCATACAAATTCAAAAGTTAATGAACGATCAAATTGCTATCATGGAAACCATGACGCCACAGCAGTTTTTGTCGTTTAGGGACTACCTGGTGCCCGCGTCGGGCTTCCAAAGTATACAGTTCAAGCGTTTAGAAATATCACTGGGCCTAAAGCGTGATTTCAGAATCGACTTTGATAAGCAAAGCTTTTACAACCGTCTGACAGATAAAGATAGAGCGTTATTGGAAACCCTTGAAAGCAAACCTAGTTTGTTTGAGTTGGTCGACAAATGGCTTTCAAGAATGCCGCTTCTAAAAACGGAAGGTTTCGATTTTTGGCAATATTATAAAGATGCGGCAGACGAAATGTTGAAAGACGACCACCATACAATTTCAACTAGTGACATGCTATCTGATACAGAGCGGCGACAAGAGCTAAAAGACTTACAAGCAACAATGGAGAACTTTGATGCGTTGTTTGATGATACGCAGTTTGAAAAGTTAAGAGGCGAGGGCAAATTCCGCTTGAGTCATAAAGCATTGCTTTCTGCATTGTTTATAAAGCAGTACTCTGAAGAGCCTATCTTTAATCTGCCGTTCCAGCTTATTACCGCACTCACAGAGATAGACGAGCAACTCACTATATGGCGCTATCGTCACGCAATGATGGTTCAGCGCATGCTGGGCACTAAAATTGGCACTGGTGGCTCGTCAGGACATCATTACCTCAAGAAAACCACTGAGTCTAATCGTATCTATTTAGACTTTTTTAACATGGCAACCTTCTTACTTCCCAAGAGTGCATTGCCAGAATTGCCTGAAACTGTAAGAAGACGACTGGGGTTTTATCTCCAATAGTTTGAAAAGTAAGCTTTTATGCGTTTTTTCTTACTGTTATTCGTCGCATTTTTCTCTGCATGAAATTTAAACGTAAACAACAAAATCAGTAAGTTAGCTGCACTTTTATGGTGCAGCTAACCGCATCCTATCGAAGAGCCCTTGATTTTCATCCTGTCAATATGTCAATTATACAAAAGGATAATTTTAAAAAATCCTAATAAAAACGTTAGTTTAATTCTGTTTTAAGGTGTTTTTAAAAAACCTAAACAGAGAAAAACTTTAATAAGAAATGAAAACCAGGGAAAAACAATGACGTTTAATAAAACGCTTACGTCGGTGGCTGTTGCCGCGTCGATGGGCTTCTCTGCGCCTGTATTCGCGCAAGAGTCCAAAGGTACAATTACTGGCACATCAGTATCAGCTAGTACAGAGCAAGCTCTTGCAGGAGTAGAAGTTACTATTGTAAATCTGGAAACAGGGTTAACCAGAACTATTGTTACAGACAGTGACGGTAGATATACCTTTCCTCTTCTTCCACCTGGCAATTATAGCTTAACCGCTAAAAAAGATGGCTTCTCTGTTGCGCAAGAAAAACAATTCAGTGTAAGGCCTTCAGGTAAAACAAATTTGGATGTCGCTCTCGAAGCGGGTGATATCGAAAGAATCTCTGTGCGTGGAACTTCAATTTCCAATATCGATGTGACTTCGAGTGAGTCACAGCTATATGTTGACCAAGAGTTTATATCTAAAGTTCCAGTACCTCGCGATATTTCTTCAGTAGCGCTACTTGCTCCGGGTACCGTTTCTGGTGATTCCGACTTCGGTAACTATGCTTCGTTTGGCGGTTCTTCAGTTGGCGAAAACGTTTACTATGTGAACGGTATTAACGTTACAAACTTCCGTAACGGATTGGGGGGCTCAGAGCTTCCATTTGAAATGTACGAATCTTTCGAAGTAAAAACAGGTGGTTACTCAGCCGAGTTCGGGCGTTCAACAGGTGGTGTTATTAACGCACGGACCAAGAGCGGTAGCAATGAATTCAAATGGGGAGCCAGCGCATATTACGAGCCAGCAGCCCTTAGAGCTCACCAGCCCGACGTATTCTACAGAACTCAAGAAGATGCAGAAGAGGCTGGAACAGCCTATTACGTTGTTAACAAAGAAGACGAAACAGGTGAGACAAACGTCAACCTGTGGGCTTCTGGCGCGCTTATTGAAGACAAACTCTTTTTCTTCGGCTTAGTAAATCAAAAAGTACGTCAGCGTGATTACGCAGAGACTACAACGATCTACGACCGCGAAGGTAACGACACGTTACTCAGTGCAAAGCTTGATTGGTACATTACGCCCGAGCACATACTAGAATTTACCGCATGGGATAATACTGAAGAGCTAGAATCTGAAAAGTTCCTATATAGCCCAGATAGCGACAATGTGGGATCGTCGTTAGGTGAATATACGCTGGAGCGTGGCGGCACGACTTGGGGAGCTCAATATACAGGCATCATTACCGATGATCTTACCGTGAGTGCCCAATACTCGGTTAACAAAACGAGCTACAGCAATCTGAATAATGGCGCCAATCCGCTAGGTGATGCTCCGGTTATTTACGACAGATTTACCAACATAGAGTATGGTGCCTACGGCTTAACGACGCCTTCAGTTCAAGAAGATAAACGTACGGCTATTCGTTTTGACGTAGAGTGGTACGTTAATGCAGACCATGTCCTCAAAATTGGTATCGATAATGAGGACCTTGAGGCTTATGAAAATACTTCTCGCGCAGGTGGCGTTGCATACCGATATGAAAACTGTGGCGATAATCTAGATGAGCCGAGTAATGCAGACTGCCAAGTTCGCCAAGAGTTTTATGTAAACCAGGGCGACTTTGAGACCAAGAGCTTCGCTTATTATGTTGAAGATACTTGGACAGTGACAGACAACATTACTGCAAGAATTGGTCTTCGTAATGAAACCTTCGAAAACTTTAACAAAGCCGGTGAAAAATTTGTTGATGTAAGCGATCAGTGGGCACCACGTTTGGGCTTGAGCTGGGATGTAAAAGGTGACGGTGAGAGTAAAGTATTTGCAAACTACGGCCGCTACTATCTTCCAGTTGCGACGAATACAAATATTCGTCTTGCGGGTGATGAACTCTATACACGCCAGTATTTTGATGTTGAGTCAATAAATGATGATTTCACGCCTGTATTAGGCGAGGCTACTGGCAGTTTGACGGTATACAGTGACGGTACGCTTAAAGGAACGACAGAAACAGTCAATGCCGACCTCGACCCTATGTATCAAGATGAATATATTCTGGGTTATGAGCAAGTCATTAACGAATCTTGGAGCTTCGGTATTAAAGGGACTTACCGCGACCTGAAAAGCTCTCTGGAAGATATTGCTATCGATGCAGGCTTCGACGACTACATTCAACAAGAGTTTGGTTCATCGTGTACACTATGTTCTGGCTTCCATTATTATGTTTTAACAAACCCAGGCAACGATGTAACAATTACCACAGATCCAGATGGAGATGGTGATGTACCATACGGAACATACACTATTCCTGCTGATATGTTGGGTTACCCTGAAGCTGAACGTCAGTATGCCGCGGTTGATTTGACTGTTGACCGAGCGTGGGATGATATTTGGATGATGAGCTTCACCTATACGTGGAGCCATAGTTGGGGTAACACTGAAGGTGCTGTTCGTTCTGATAATGACCAAACAGATTCTGGTTTAACAACAAACTTTGACCAACCAGGCCTTCTTGATGGCGCATATGGTAATTTACCGAATGACCGCCGTCATGCTGTTAAACTAACAGGTGCTTACCAGCTCTTTGAGAACTTTACACTGGGAGCAAACTTCCGTTGGACATCAGGTAGACCACTTAACTCTTTTGGTTATCACCCAACAGATCTTTTCGCAAGCTACTATGATGCGGAGTCATTTGTAAAAGATGGTGAGTTAGTTTCTCGTGGCTCTGAAGGTCGTACGCCTAGTACTTGGACTTTGGATTTGAGTGCGAAATACCTTATTGAGCTAGAGCAAGCGGACGTAGCACTTCGTGCTGACATCTTTAACCTATTCAACAATGATGATGCTACTCAGCTTAACGAAATAAACGAGCGTTATGCTGGACAAAGTGATGAAGGTATATTCCTTGGAGAATACAACCCAAGTTACGGGTTGCCTACATCTTTCCAAACGCCACGTTACGTGCGCTTCAGTGTAGAAGTAAATTTCTAAACAAGGTCGAAAGCCCAGCATAGTGCTGGGCTTCTTTTTTACTATGAATCATCTATTGCAAAAGTTAGTTTCAGCCTCAAAATCAGTCAATAAGTCACAGGTTGAGGCGATAGTTAGCGACTTAATCAACTTACAAGCACCTTTACAAGAAAGATGGGTTGGAGTAGGGCAAATAGCAAAATCGTTTGGCAGTTATAGACTAGCTAAGCGCTGTATCGAAAAAGCGCTTGAACAAAGCCAAAGTGATCAAATGGTAGCGCAAGCCTTGGGAATGCTCTCTGATTTAGGAAAAACCGAGTTGGCCTACGAATACCTGCAGTCTATCGGCAACAGAGTGTCGTTGTCTGTAGTGCTATTACACTTAAAAGGAGTACTCGCTTATCAACTGGGTTACTTCACTCAAGCAAAGCAGTCGCTTAGAGAAGTCTTAATAAAAGTCCCAACGTCAGGGGAAACACTCCACTTATTATCAACGATGTCTGATACAGAGGAAGCAAAAGAGCTACAGAAGGAACTAGATACCTTATTATCTAGCATGGACAAGGCCCCTTTATCAGTGTCCAAAGCATGCTTTTACAACGCCTTAGGGAATACCTACCTTAAAACCTCCGAAGTGGATACCGCTTACCAATACTTTGAAAAGTGCGCAGAAACCATGCGAGCGATCTCACCAAAGGATAAGTCATTTGATTACTCATTAATTGAGGGTTGGAGAAACGAGAACGTTGAGTGCGCAGAGGTTAAACCTTCTAACTTCACAGACGAAAGTGTTTCAACGAAAAGCTCTCCAATTTTTATTTTGGGAATTCCTCGAACTGGAACAACGCTTGTAGAACAAGTCATCATTCAAAATACAGAAGCGCAGAGTGTGGGGGAAATAGATGCCTTTCCGATGGCAGTAGATAACGTATTAAAAACTAAAAATGCTCTAGAGCGCCTAAAAACACTCGCTCTTTTAGATGAAGAAAAATGCAGTATGATAGCTGACGAGTATTTTAAGATTTGTAGCGAATATGGGGTATCAAATGCCCTGATCGTTGACAAAAGCTTAAGTAACTTGCGATATGCTTATGCAATCAAGCACGTTTTTAATAAAGCAATCTTTGTTGTCACCAAAAGAAATGAAATTGATAACGCATGGTCAATATTCAAGACGCAATTTA
The DNA here is from genome assembly GCF_022348305.1 of Alteromonas sp. MmMcT2-2. NCBI lineage: Bacteria > Pseudomonadati > Pseudomonadota > Gammaproteobacteria > Alteromonadales > Alteromonadaceae > Alteromonas > Alteromonas sp. MmMcT2-2. Next base: position 45,905 of record NZ_JAKRFA010000007.1, on the reverse strand, counting down.
GTAATAGTTTACATTGGTCTTGGGATATTAGAAAAATAAAAAGTTTTATTGATAATGAGTCTAGATTGGCGAAAATTTTGGCTAATTCTAAAGAGGTAGCACCAATAGTAATACAGCTAGAAACCTTGCAAGACCAGCCACAGGAAACAATAAAACAAGTAATTAATAGGGTTTACGAAAAGCAAGGCGCTACTCGTGAGACTGAGTTGCTATCTTTACCTCCATATGAAGCAGGAAAAGTAGATACAACAGCAGTAAGAACTGCAAGTATGTATCAGGCTCGACAGCCGATAAGCAGCGAGCACGCACACTCTAAAAATATCCCCCCCAAGTTCGAAAAAACATATTCAGAAATTCATTAGTAGAGTATTTGAACTGTAAGCGGCCGTCATCGATTTTGCTGTTCGCCGCATAGATGAGTTCATTAAACTTTAGTCTTGGTTTGAAGTGTATGAAAAGTGAGCTAAAAAAGCTTAGCGCTGTAAAGTATATGTAAAATGTAAGTTAATATTTACAGATTAGAGTTAAAAGACAAAAAAAAATTGAACTTTTGTGAAACACCCGTCTGATCCCAGTTGACCCTTCGCACAGGATGTGGTTATTATCAAAGTGAGGCTTTGACCTTACTAATAATAATTCGTTATATAAACGATTTAAGAAACACACACTAAGAGTTTTAGTGGTCCAGGGAGACAATACATGTTTACAAACTCTAAGCTGGCTAAATCAGTGAAGTTAGCGTGCGCATTCGGTGCTGCATCATCTATCGGCTTTACTGGTGCAGTTAACGCACAGGAAACCGAACAAGCAGCGGAAGCAGTAGAAAAAATCGAAGTAACAGGCTCACGTATCCGTCGTACAGACATTGAAGGTGCAAACCCAGTTACTGTTATGTCACGTGTTGATATCGAAAAGTTCGGTATCACTTCAATCGGTGACGTTCTTCAAGCAATTCCTTCTGCAGGTTCTGCTATCAACACCAACAACAACAACGGTGGTAATGGTACAACGACTATCAACATTCGTGGTATCGGTTCAAACCGTACGCTAGTTCTTGTTAACGGTAAGCGCTGGGCGCCAGGTCTAGGTGGTTCAGTTGACCTTAACAACATCCCAGCGTCTATCATTGAGCGTATCGAAGTGCTTAAAGATGGTGCTTCTGCGGTATACGGTTCTGACGCAGTAGCTGGTGTTGTAAACATCATCACTCGTCAAGATTTCGAAGGTGTTCACGCTTCTGGTTACTTCGGTGAGTATGATGAAGGCGATGGCGAGAGAGAACAATGGGACATTGGCTTTGGTACAGCTAACGACAAAGGTAATGTATACGTAAATATCAGTTACGTAGAAGAAGAAGCAACGCTAGCGGGTGACCGTGCTATCTCTGCGGTTCCTACCTACGGTGCGCCAGAAGGGTTCGGTGGTTCATCAGCTCCACCTCAAGGCCGCTTCCACGTTTTCGACCAAAATCCAAATTTTGATCCGCTAGACGAAGATTCATCTCAGTTCCTTTCTAACAACAACGAAGGTGATAGCAATGGTGGACTAGCACCGTGGGTTGAGCCAACAAGCCGTTTCAACTTTGCACCATTTAACTATCTATCTACGCCACAAGAACGTACTAACATCTACACTCAGGCACGCTATGAGCTTGCAGATAACTTGTCTGTTAACGTGACTGGCTTCTACGGTAACCGTAAATCAGAGCAGGCTCTAGCGCCTACTCCACTGTTTATTGGTACTGCATTTGGCGACTCCGGTTTCACACTAGCGGCTAACCACCCGTTTAACCCGTTTAATCGCAGAATTACCACGGATGCTTCGTATTTCACGAACCCAGAAACTACGCCAGATTACGACACACTAGGCCTAGATCCAACACTTTACGATCCAAATGCATCAGAGATGTTTTTGTTCGGTCGCCGTATGATGGAAGCGGGTTTCCGTAGCTTTAAACAAAACGTTGATCAGTTCCAGTTTAACGGTGGTTTTGAAGGTGTTATCGAGTTCGCTGACAGAGAGTTCTTCTGGGACGCAAACTACACTTACGCAGATATCACTCAAAATACATCTACCGACGGTCTGCTTAACATGGATCGTGTAAGACGTGCGATTGGTGACCCTGCTAACTGTACAGGTGAATGTACGCCGCTTAACCTGTTCGGCGGTGCGCCAAACGTTATCGGTGAAGGAACAATCACGCAAGAAATGCTTGATTACATTACGTTCACAGCACAAGACGAGCTAAACTCTACGTTGGAAAGCTACTCTGCTAACATCTCTGGTGAAGTATTTGAATTACCAGCTGGTTATCTAGCATTCGCAGCAGGTTACGAAAAGCGTTGGCAGTCTGGTTATGACCAGCCAGATGCAATCATTGCTGCTGGTATTACTTCAGGTAACGCTCGTCAGCCTACCGCTGGTGCGTTTGACGTTGAAGAAGTTTACCTAGAACTTGCTGTTCCACTACTTTCAGACATGCCTGGAGTAGAACAGCTAGACCTAGAACTTGCTACTCGTTATTCTGATTACAGCAACTTCGGTGACACCACTAACTCTAAAGTGGGTCTTAAGTGGCGCATCAATGAAGACCTACTTGTCCGTGGTACTTGGTCAGAAGCTTTCCGTGCTCCATCGCTTGACGAATTGTTCTCAGGCAACAGCGATAGCTTTGCTCCACTAACTGACCCATGTAACGGCGGCGCGGCAGGTAACCCAGATCTTCCAGGTTGTGCTGGAATTCCTGCGACTTATCAACAGCCTAACACGCAGATCCGTACTACTGTTGGTGGTAACGCAAACCTAGAAGCTGAAGAAGCAGAAAGCTTTACTTACGGTTTCGTTTATTCTCCAGAAGCAGTTGAAGGTCTATCAATCACATTTGATATCTTCGATATCGAAGTTGATAACGCAGTATCATCTGTTGGCGCACAAACCATTCTTAATGCCTGTGCTCAAACTGGTGTAAACCTATGTTCGCTTATTGAGCGTGGTTCAGGTGGTAACGTAGTTGACTTGTTTAATGGCCAAGTAAACCTTGGTGGACAGACAACATCTGGTTTCGACTACAACGTAGCATATAACTTTGAAACAGAGTACGGTGACTTCCGTATTAACTGGGATGGTACTTATGTTGACGAGCGTACTACTATCGTAATCGACCCAGTAACAAATACATCTACTGAGTTTAACGATGCCGGTCGTGCAGGCGACCGTGACGTTGTTCCACGTCTACGTACTAACGTAGCGGTTACTTGGTCATATGACGATTGGACAGCTAACTGGTTAGTTCGATTCATCGGCCACACTACTGAGGAGTGTTCAATTGATGGCGATACACTTGATCAGCAACTATGTAGCGATCCAAGTGAAGAGCTTGGTGGCGATAGCTTCAACGAACTTGAAGATATGGCGTACCACGATGTATCACTAGGTTACGCAGTTAACGATAACCTACGCATCACTCTTGGTGTGAACAACTTGTTAGACACTGACCCAGAAGTTTCTTACTCGACGTTTGCTAACAGCTTCGACCCGTCTATGTATGAAATCCCTGGACAATTCTTCTACACACGTGTAAATCTTAACTTCTAATTGAAGTTGTAGTAGACAGAATGAAAAAAAGCCTCTTCGGAGGCTTTTTTGTTATGTGGAAGCCGTACTAAATAAAGTGTGGACAACAGGTAATGAATGTAGAGCAGTGTATTAAGAATGCTAATGAAGCCCATGCATCAGGCAACACTGATGAGGCAATGCAATGGTTAAAACAAGCTGGCGAATTTGGAGACGTTAATGCCGCGTTGGATTATGCCTATTTCAGATCAAGGGGGAACCCAAGAAAATCACTGGCATTCTTAGAAGGGGTAAAGTGTGCAGATAACCCCGTCGTTCAGTTCCATAAATTACAAATTGGCTATTATGGTGACGTAATAACGAATACGAAGTTAGTAGCCAAGACGCTCATCGCACTCGGGAACGAAGGTGTGATAGAGGCTTATTTAGTTGCGCTTTCTTACCTACCGGTAAATAGCACTACATTTTCTTATATTGCGAGTAGGGTGTGTCACCTAGCACCGAATATCAGCAAACAGCTTAATTTGCATTCAGCGTCACAAGTTACTAATGACGAAAGTCTGAATCAAGAAGTTATAGAAGAAATATCTGAATCGCTTGGTAGAGTATATGAACCCTCTAAAGTGTTAGATACATCTTTACCTATTAATGTGTACGAAAGCCTACTATCTGAATATGAATGCCATTACTTAATCACCAAATTTAGCTCACTCTTGCAACCCTCGATGATTGTTGACCCTAGGACTGGCGAGGGCATAATTGACAGTGTGCGAACAAGTTACGTTGCCGTTATAGAGCCTAGTCATTGCGATTGGATTACAAGAAAGCTGGACAAAGTAATATCACAAATTACGAATACGCCTAGACGTAACGGCGAGGCGTTAAATTTATTGCGATATGAACCAGGTCAGCAGTACAAACCCCACTATGACGGGCTAAACGAAATAAACGATGGATTAATGTTTAAAGATGGAAAACAGCGCACGAAGACTGCTCTTGTATACCTGAATACGGTTGATGAGGGAGGGGAGACTCTTTTTCCTAAGCTAAATATCCGTATTGTACCAAGATGCGGAACTGTCGTTGTTTTTTCCAATTCAGACAAAGACGGTAAGCTATTGTTAAATAGCTATCATTCTGGCGCGCCATCTATTTCACAAAATAAATGGATAGTTACAAAATGGATTAGAGAATGTACAACTATTTATGGTAACGTAGTCTACGGTACTTATACTAAGGGATAACACGGATGAAAAAAGTAACAAAAATAATTCTTGCATCAAGCCTAGCACTAGCATTGGGAGCATGTGGTTCAACTGACAATCAAAGTTCTGAGTATGCTAAGGCAAATACCAACGGCGGAGACGATGGTATGGTATGCAAAATGGAGAAAAAGATAGGTTCAAACCGCATGCAGCGCGTTTGTTACTCTGTGGAAGAAAGAGAGAACATGCGTGAAGCTGGCCGTGAAGGGTGGTTGCGTATGCAGCGTGGATCAGAAACCGGCGGCGGTGACCTGTAAATACACCGTAGGTTAGTTTAAGATGGGAGGCAAAACGCTTCCCATTTTTGTATGACTAAAGAAAACAATAATAGCCCTGACGATACGCTTGCTCAAATTACAGACGCAATAAATGCAGGCGATTACAATAAAGCTCTTTTTCATTACGGTGAAGTTTGCTCGCGATGGCCCGAGTATTTGTCGCCAGCGTCTGGCGTACAGCTTTCTAAATCTCAAGCTACACATATTCATAATGCAGCGAATTTAGCTCGGCGTGATTTATTTATAAAAACCCAGTCGATTGGTTCGAGTAAAAGAATTAAGCGCGCCATTTCAATGTTTTGCGGCGCTGAACAAAAGAAGTTCGATAAAGCACTTCAGTCTCCAAGCTTTCTATTTATCCCAAACCTTCCCTCTACTCCGTTTTCAGATGTCAGTGCAGTGGAAGGGCTTGATACATTTATCAATACGCTTAGTGCCCATAAAGACGTGTTCATATCTCGTTTGTCAGGTGCAAACGAGCGCTATATTCACGATATAGGTGCAGTGCCAGACACCGAAGATTGGGCACAGCTAGCCCAAAAATGGAACTCACTTCACCTAATGAAAGGCGGCAAGTTTACTGATCATGGTGATAACCTTCCTGACGAAGTAAAGACGTTATTCAATTCGCCAATCCTGGCCCATTGTCCAGTACACGCACCTGAGGTAGTCATTTCTGTACTGCAGCCACGTACAAAAATCCCACCTCATTTCGGAATTTCTAATCTAAAGTGGACGTTGCACATCCCACTGATTATTAATGATAAGTCGTATTTGCATGTTGCTAATGAGCGATGCTATTGGAGTGAAGGGAAGACCGCTATTTTGTTTGACGACAGCTATCAGCATAGCGCGGAGAATGAGGACGAAACGGCCAGAGCAGTTTTAATAATTGATATTTGGAACCCGCATTTAACGCTTACTGAGCGAGAGGATGTTGCACAGTTTATTTCCAAATATGGCGAGTGGTCTTTGCAGTATGGGGCACTAGCTTCATTGGATAGAAGGTTATATAAATAATGCAATCGCAACCAAATATTGTTATCCCAAACCTCATTAATGCATTCAACAGAGGTGATTTCCTTTTTGTCATCAATACAGTAAAAAAAAGTGGGGCGTTAAATCGTGTTGATCCTGTAGTCTCGCAATTACATGGTAGTGCGTTAAGAAAAATAGGTAAGCTTGATGACGCCGTGAAGGTCTTTGAGAAAGGTTTAAAGCTGTTCCCTCAATCTACCGACCTAATGAATAGCTATGGAAATCTGTTTCTTGACAAAATGCAAAGTGATAAAGCGATTTTATGGTTTTCAAAAGCCCTAAAAATCAAGCCGAATGCCTTTGATTATAAGTATAACTTAGCAAGAGCCTTCTATGATGCTAAGCGCTTTAGCGAGGCTGAAAAGCAATGTCTTCAGTTACTAACTACACAGCCAAACAAAAACACAGTCTTGCTGTTAATGGCATCAATTTTAGTAGAGGACCATCGCGATGATGTGGCTGAACGCTATTTGAAGCGATTATTAGACAGCGAACCACAAAATAAAAAAGCGCTTAATAACTTAGGAAATATCAAACGCAGAAATAACCAGTTCGATGAAGCAATATCACTCTACAAACAAGCGCTATCGGGGGGAAGTTCTACCGCAGAGCTTTATCAAAATCTAGCTGCAGTCTTTGCTCTAAACGGTTCGTTAAATGAGGCCTTTGCTACTTATAAAGAAGGGATAAGGGTCTTTCCTGATAGCGTAAATTTACACAAAGAATATGCTCATTTAGCCTGGGTTCAAAACCTTGAAGCACCGTTTTCTCTTTTAGAGGCAAACTTATCAATTGATAATCCGGATTTAATTTTGGCTTACACGGAATTGATGATTAGGGTAGAGGAATTTGAAAAAGCTAAGTTTTGGTTAGAAAAGCTCCTCGAAACTAAGTTACCCACCTATCAAATTGCTGCAGCGGCCAGTTTATCTCACACATTAAGAGAGCTTGGAGAATTTGAAAAAGCACTGGCAACCGTAAGTGTTAAAGCGTCTAATCCCACTCTAGAGACGCTCCCGTTAATAATTGAGAAAAGCTATTCTTTATTAAGTCTCAAAAGGTATAAAGAAGCGATAAAAGCACTAGAGTTGGTGTGCCGAATTGCGCCGCTTAATCAGGGTTATTGGACATTATTATCCACCGCGTACAAAGCTAATGGCGATGAGGCTAAGTATAATCAGTTATGTGATTATCAAAGTTTTGTGAGCGTACAGTCTTTGTTAGGAAACGAAGACGCAAACACAAAATTTATAAACCTACTTAGAGCACATCTTATTACGCTTCACAACAACGAAAGACACCCAATTGGGCAGTCGCTTCGCAACGGCTCTCAAACATTTGAAAACCTTTTCGATTCGACCCACCCAGTAATTAAAGAGTTAAGGTCGGCTATTGAGGCAAGAGCCAAAGAGTTTTTATCAACGCTTACTCGTGTGAAGAAGCATCCATTCTTATCCCGCCTAAGCCAAGATATCGATTTTATAGGCAGCTGGTCGGTAAGGTTGCGACAGAAAGGATTTCACAAATCTCACTATCATTCAGAAGGATGGCTTAGCGGAGTGCTGTATGTAGATGTGCCCGCTGAAGTTAAAATAAACGGGCATGGCTGGCTAGTTTTTGGACGGCCGGATATTAGTGGCGTCGATATGACAGAAGACTATGCTGTTAAGCCTCAAGAGGGAAATGTTGTTTTCTTCCCTTCGTATATATGGCACGGTACAAATCCAATTTTGTCTAATCAACAACGTCTGACGGTCGCTTTTGACATTGTGCCTAATCCTACCAGCTAGGTGTCCGCATTAAGCGAGCTCTAATTTGAAAGCCAGGGTATATCGGGGCGTGTAGCAAATACGGTTGGGCGGCCTTCCTACATGCTTGATTGCCCCGTGAAAAATCACAGTCCTACCCGGCTTTGGCGTGCAGGCGAAAACGCAATCGTTTTTGCTATTATAAAAAAGCGTTTCACCGCCCCATTCAATATCCCACTCGGGGCACAGATAAACCAATACAGTAAGTTCATTAGCTTCTGGCAGACAGTCTGTATGTGTAAAAAGCATGTCGCCGTACGATGCATAATTCACATAGCCACGATATGCTCTGTAATGTTTACCTGTGGTATTAAAGATTTCCTTAATAGCATGTTGATAAACGGCCAGTGCTCGCACTTGCGTATCGCTAAGTTCGACTGCCCAATGTTTGTATTGAGCGGTGTCGGGACGCGCGACTTCAGTATGTTTGAATGCGCTTAGTTCTAAACCTTTAAATATACCCGTTGCTTCTTCAAGGGAGCATAAATCATCGAATACCCAGACAGGTTTGTCATCAATTGTGTAGCTATATGCAGGTGCGCTCATGGTTTAATCATTCTTGTTATGTATAGATGCGGTATAAATAACAAATTGTGCATAGCAAGCCAATGTTAATTTTCAATGTTGTTTTTTTACATTTTTAGATTTGAATAAAAGCAACAACAAATAATCTAAGAGCAATAATTGTTTAGACAAGTCGCCTCATATTGTAACTATGAAGGCCTCGGTTGGGTTATATCAGTGCAAGGCAAAGCACACTTTTACACCTAACTTCTGGTTTTGTGCATTTAATTAGTGCAATTTTGGGTAAATATTAATCGATTAAGAAGTGGCCGGAATTATGCAGGGGAATTTCGAACGCTTATTCAAGCTAACTGAACGGAAAACGAGCAGTTGATCGAAAATCTACTAGGTGTAAACAGTGTGTTACTTGACTAAACGTAACATTCCGTGTGAGTATACTACGTTCGTAGTAATGACTATTAATGTCATAACTACATTCCTGAAACAAAATTGTGAAAGTTTTATACGCCCCTTGCCCGAATATTTTCCTTATCGGCGAGGATTCAAATAAGAAATTTGGTTGGGAACTATGTCCAAAATGAGCAAGAGAACTCTTATTGCTTCTACTGTTATGGGTGCATTCGCACTAACAGGTAGTGCAGTCTCTGCAGATACGCTTGAAGATCTTCATAAAGAAGAAGCGAAAATCCACGCGGCTGCAGCGAAATCTCAAGAAAAAATCAACACGTTGTTTGAACAATCTCAGGAACTACTTGTTGAGTATCGTCAAACAGTAGATGAGACAGAAAACCTTAAGATATACAACGACTATATCGCTAGCCTTGTTGCAGACCAGCAGCGCGGTATCGACTCTCTACAGCGTCAAATCGACAGCATCGAACAAACTAAGCAGGGCATCGTTCCTCTTATGTTCCGCATGATCGACAGCCTAGAGCAGTTCATCAAGCTAGACCGTCCAATTCACTTGGACGAGCGTCTACAGCGTGTTGAGCGTCTTCGCGACCTTATGGCTAACTCTAACGTAACTGTTTCAGAACAGTTCCGTCAGGTACTAGAAGCTTACCTAGTAGAAGTTGAATACGGTACTAAGATCAACTCTTACCAAGGTACTATCGACGACGCAGGCACAGAAGTTACTGTTGACTTCTTTAACCTAGGTCGTACGGCGCTAGTTGCACTTTCTCTAGACCAAACTCACGCATGGGTATGGAACAACGAAAGCCGCGCATGGGAAAAACTGGGTGACGAGTATCTGTCTTCAGTTGTTGACGCAGTTAAAATGGCTAACAACGTCATTCCTGCGGATCTGATTAAACTACCAATTAGCGCAGCGGAGTAATTGTTAATGAAACCAGTATTCAAATCTCTTTTAGCCGCTGCGACAGTTGCAGTTGCAGCAACCGGAGCGCAGGCTCAGGAAGCAAAGAGCCTGAAAGACCTTCTAGACCAGGTTCAACAGAACCGCGTTTCTGAAGCTCGCCTAGATAAGCAACGCGAAGCTGAGTTCCAATCAGCACGTGCTGACAAGCAAGCACTTCTTCGCAAAGCACAAGCAGATCTTAAGGCTGAACAAGCTCGTGGTGACCGTCTACAGAAGCAATTCTCAGACAACGAAGTTACATTAAACGAGAAAGCTGCTGAGCTAGACCAAGCTACAGGTACACTTGGTGAAATGTTCGGTGTGGTACGTCAAGCATCTTCTGAAGCTTACGGCCGTATCTCTACATCAATCGTAAGTGCACAATTCCCAGGCCGTGGTCAGTTCCTTGCTGAAATGTCAGAAGACTCTAAAGGTCTTCCAAACATTCAAGAACTAGAAGACCTATGGTTTGCACTTCAGAAAGAAATGACTGAAGGCGGTGAAGTAGTTAAGTTCACTACAGAAGTTGTTAACCTTGACGGCGGTTCTTCACAGCAAGAAGTTGTTCGTGTTGGTACTTTCAACCTTATTGGTGAAGCTGGTTACCTAGCGTATGACGCTGAAGCTGAAGTTGTTCAGCCTCTTGGTCGTCAACCAGATGGTCACTTTGTAGCTTCTGCTGACGAACTAATCGGCGCTAGTTCTGGTTTTGTTCCTTTCTTTGCTGACCCTTCTCAAGGTGCAATCCTTGGTCTATTGAAGCAAAAAGCGACAATGTCTGAGCGTTATCATGCTGGTGGTCCAGTTGGTTACACAATCACAATTATGCTTGCGATTGGCCTACTAATTGGTATCTACAAAATGATCACACTAACGATCACTGGTGGAAAAATGCGTTCACAGCTTAAGAACGTAAACAATCCTTCAGAAGGTAACCCACTAGGTCGTATCCTTAAAGTTTACCAAGAGAACAAGACTGCTGATGCAGAAAATCTTGAGCTTAAACTTGATGAAGCGATTCTTCGCGAGCTTCCAAAAATTGAAAGCGGCATCAACGTTATCAAGATCTTCGCAGCGATTGCTCCTCTACTAGGTCTACTAGGTACAGTACTAGGTATGATCGAGACATTCCAAACCATCACACTATTCGGTACAGGTGACCCACGTATGATGGCAGGAAGTATCTCTATGGCTCTTGTAACTACTGCTCAAGGTATTATCGCGGCTCTGCCTCTAATCCTTACTCACAGCATCGTAGCTTCTCGTAGCAAGTCAATCATCCACATTCTTGATGAGCAAACTGCGGGTATCGTAGCTGCTCACTCAGAGTCGGAGAAAGCGTAATATGAATTACCTGATTGGATTATTCGAATCGGTCAGGGACTTTATCGCTACCGGCGGTGACGTACTATACTTCGTTGCTGCCGCGCTCTTTCTCATGTGGGTTTTAATGATTGAGCGTTACTGGTATTTAACCTCGGTCTTCCCAAAGGTGAAGAAAAACATCATCGCGAATTGGGATGCCCGAGCAGATACCACATCATGGTATGCGCATAGAATCCGTGACGCGTGGATTTCTCAAGCGTCAGACGACCTTAACGCTAGAATGCTGATTATCAGAACCATTATTGCAATGTGTCCACTAATCGGTCTACTTGGAACAGTAACCGGTATGATCAGTGTTTTCGAGACAATGGCAACACAGGGCACCAGCAACGCTCGTCTAATGGCAGCTGGTATCTCTATGGCAACGATCCCGACAATGGCGGGAATGGTAGCCGCGCTATCTGGACTGTTCATCAGTTCACGTCTTGAAGCGAAAGTGAAGCTGGCAAGAGAAGGGCTAGTTGATAGCCTGCCACATCATTAGAGAGAGAGATTATGGCTCGAAAAGTCAGAACCGAGGAAGAAGATGCACAGATCGACATGACGCCCATGTTGGATATCGTGTTTATCATGCTGATCTTCTTTATCGTTACCACTGTTTTCGTTAAAGAAGCAGGGATCGAAGTCAACAAGCCAGATGCGAGCCAGGCGATTCTTCACAAAAATGCAAACATTTTCATCGCCGTAACTGAAGACGGAAATGTATGGCTAGATAAGCGTGAAGTTGCGCCGGACAGCGTAAGAGCGAATATTGAAAGACTGCTTACCGAGCAGCCTACTGACTACGTAATCATTCAAGCTGACGTAAAAGCGAAGCATGGTTTAGTAGTTGAGATTATGGATCAGGTTAAAGCCGCTGGCGTTAACCGAGTCTCGGTAGCGGCAAGGGGATAAGATGTTACGTATAATTGTATCTATACTTTTAGGTGCTGGTGTTGCATTTGCCCTTTTCGTTCTAATGGCCAAGTTGATTGAAAATTCATCTAGACCAGCAGACGAAGTACCGCCTGCACCGGTTATCGATATTGTAATGCAGGAACCAGACGACCAAACGCAAACGCGTACTCGTGTTCCACCACCACCGCCACCTCCGCCTCCACAGCCTCCTAAAATGGAGCAAGTAGAGCCGGAAACAGCGGAACCTGATGCAGATGGCTTTAGCTTAGCTATTCCAGCTATCGACACAGGTGGTGTTGGTGTAAACATCGGTGGTGTTGGTGCAATGCAGCGTGATGGTGAAGCAACACCTATCGTTCGTATCGACCCGAAATATCCACCTGATGCAGCCCGTGACGGCCGTGAAGGTTGGGTAAGACTGTCTTTCACTATCAACGAAGTTGGTGGTGTTGAAGATATCGAAGTTATCGAAGCTGAACCTAAGCGCGTATTCGACCGTGAAGCACGTCGTGCTCTACGTAAGTGGAAATACAAGCCTAAGATCGTTGATGGCAAGCCAGTTAAACAACCTGGCATGTTCGTACAGCTAGACTTTAAACTGGAGCAATGATCATGATGAAACGTACATTCAAAATGTCAGCCGTTGCTTTAGTGCTAGGCGCAGGTGCGGTGCTTTCAGCACCCGCTGCCCTAGCGCAGTCAGCACCTGTTGTTTGTCCTGGATATGAGAAAGGAAAAACAACGCTTGTAGGTGAGCGTACCGGTAAAAAAGTTCAAAAAGCTTTTGAGTTTTATAATGAAGACCAGCTCACAGAAGCGTTAAATGTACTTTATGAAATCGATCCTTCAGACGATTTTGATAAAGCATATGTTAAGCGTTTTATCGGTAACTTATTAGCTTCACAAGAAGGTGAGGGCGGTAAGGCGTTAAACTACTTGGTTGACTCTGTTGAACCAAAAGTACTTAACGACACTGAGCACTCTCAAACACTTAAATTGATAGGTGATTTGAGCATGCAGGAAGAGAAGTACACTGATGCCATCAAATGGTATAACAAGTGGATGGAATTTACCTGTAAAGAAGATGCTGATGTGTACACTCGCTTGGCACAGGCGTACTTTGAGTCTAAGCAGTTAGCTAAAATGGTTGAGCCAGCAGACAAGGCAATTGCTTTGTATGAAGAGCCAAACAAGAACCCTTATGTTCTTAAGTTAACTTCTTACTACGAGCGTAAGATGTACCCTGAGACGGTTTCTGTCGCGGAAGAGTTAGTTAAAACTTTTCCTGAAGAGAAGACTTGGTGGTCGCGTCTGGGCTTTTTCTATATCTTAGTTGAAGACTACAAGAAAGGTCTTTCAACGCTAGAACTTGCTTATATGCAGGGTTATCTAGAAAAAGATTCAGAAATCAAAACGCTTGCTCAGCTTTATCAAAGTAACGGGATGCCTTACAAGGCTGCGAAGTTACTTGAAAAGCACATGAAAGAAGGCTTGTTGAAGAACGATGCCGATATGCTTGCTAATATTGCTAACGCATATCACCAGGCTAAGAACTTTAAAACTGCAGCTAATCTGTACGCACAGGCGGCCGCAAAGAGTTCTGATCCTGAGCATTATCGTAAGCAAGGTACACTTCTACTTGTAGCTGAAGACTACAAAGGCGCTATCAAAGCACTAGAGAACGCTCTAGAGCGTGGTGCTGAAGACCCTGAGAAGATTCACTTCACGTTAATGGAAGCGAACTTCTACGCAGGTAACTTTAAGTCTGCTTACAAACATGTACTAGAAGCTAAGAAAGATCGCTCACTACGCCGCAACGCTGCAGCGTGGGAACCTTATATCAAGGAAAAAGCGAAAAACCGTGGTATTAGTATTTAATATGCGGTTCTAGCTACAAAGCCTCCTTCGGGAGGCTTTTTTTTGCCTGCATATCTGCAAAAGTTAATCTTAATGGGGCCAAGGCGTAGCAAATTAAAAAGCAACATTGCTAAGTACTTCGTATAGAGCTGAGACTTAATGACTTTTAAGCAATTCTATTCGCTGTATTCCCTGTATACATATCAGTGTTAGTCAAAAGCTGGTCGTAGGGCGTTTCTAATCCACATAGTCGCTTCTTTCAGGCCGCTTACTTTGTGACCTTCATTTGTCAGCGTATTGCAGATGAATTTGACATCCATATCAGCATGACTTAATACCTCTTTTAAAAAGTACTGCGCATTAATAATTTCAACCATAGTTTTTAAAGTTGATAGTGGTGTACAGCTCTGTTTATCTATTTGGCTGTTATCGCATCTCGGCTGGTTAGTTATTTCGTGGCCCGCTATTTTTCTCAGTATTGGCCACACATCCTCTAAGGTTCGTGTTCCTTGTGTAAAGTGCAATAGCTTGATTTCGTAGGTAGTGAGAACGCTGTCAGGATACGTCTCAAGAGAAGTCTTGAGCTTGAAGCTGTTGTTCAGCGCTACTAACTCAGACTCTAATTGTTTTGCTTTTTTGGTGTGCGGTAGTACTGCCAAAGCGCTGGTTTCACCACTGGCTTTATTCGGCTTACGCCCATAATCAACAATTTCAAAACCATTTCGTGTCCAAAAGTTGTCTAGCCTTTGTGTGGTTCCATAGGAAGTACAGATTGCATCAACACTTAGCTTTTGGGCTTCCTTGTTTACTTTTTTCAGTAAAAGACTACCAATGCCTTTGTCTTGTATCTTGGTATTCACAGCAATTCGGTTAATTCTCCAGTATTTGAAGGTAGCGACTTTCGCTTCAGCAGATAGCAGAGTGAGTCGTTGTGCCCCCAGATGTCCTTTAGGACGGCGCTTTCCTGAGGCGATCCCAAATGCCGTATCCCGCAGATATTCACCGCCTTCTATATTTATAATGGCTGCTGCAATAACATAGCCACTCAGTTTTAGTATTGCGACAAGCACATCCGGGCTGTCCATTAATCGCATGAAATCATCTGGAGTGGTTTGATAATGTGCAAGTGCAAGTAGTGACATTATCTGCTGAAGTTCGAGTTCTTCGAGACTTGCAAACGTGCTGATGAAAAAATCGTATTTCTCTGTCGTTTTATCGTTACTTATCGCTTCGATTTGTCCTTGTGTAAGACACGATTTATCATCTTCAAATAAGCACACGTTATTAAAAAAAGCTTCAACGGGATCATGTTCGAACCATCGTAACGGCGTTGATAGTCTTAAATGGATAGCTGATGGCGGTAAACTAGGGATGAGTTTGTGAATAAAACCACTGCCTGAACCTTCATAACCCAAAAGCGTAGTACTAAGCACCCACTGCTTGTGGTTGGCTATGATCCGGTATACATCCGGGAGGGGGATTGAAGCCGCTTCATCAACAATTACAACGTCGTACTTTTCATCTTCTGTGGTATATAACAAGGCACTGTCAGGGGGCACCCATTTTACACTGCCAAACGTCGCTGCCTCATTCTTATCACCAAGGATTAGTTGGGTTTGAATGTTAGCGGTGGATGGTTGTTGTGTTCTGACACCTGCTATTTCGTACTGGTGAATACGTGAAAGCACGTTCTTCACATTATCAAAGCGTTCACTGGTTAATAGTACATTTTTACCCTGTCTGATTAGGCTTTCAATGAATATACCTAATAATGATGACTTGCCTCTGCCTCTTGGGGCGGTAATCAGCGCGTTTAGTTTATTAAGTGAGTGTGCTTGATATAAACGACTGTATGCCTGCTCTTGCTCTTCTGATTTAAATAGTGAGCCTCTATAGACGTTTGACGTTACGCCTTGGCTAATGCGGTACATAGCCGTATCTGGAAGTGTGGTTTTTTCTTCAGTGTGAAATGCCACGTAGTCGTTGTTGCGCAGGTGCTTTATAAAACGTTCGAGGTATCGACTCTGTGTAAGCGTAAACCCCTCCGACAGGAACGAGACCGAAATATTGTTAACCCATTCACTCAATGCAGGGCAAATAAGTATTAAACAACCACTGCGTTTAACGATACCCGCCACTGCCATCACGTCGCCAGGTTTGAACGAATCGCGACAGTCCAATGTGGCAATGTCACATTCGCTCCCCAGTACTTGTTTACGGTTCTTTCCCTTGAGTGTATCGCCTGTGAAATTCGCAACGCTTATAGATGAAACTTCATCTACAAAGGCTTGAACGTTACGTATGGCAGCTTCACAAAAATCGTCATTGCCAGATACAACAAGCATTCTCCGGTGAAGTGGGTAAGTCACGTTTGATAGGTGTGAAGCGTGAGAGCTTTTTTTGCAGCCATTTTCGCCGCTATTTTCAAAGTAGGGGGCTAAAAGCCATTCGCGTAATTGAGTTAGCGCCATGAATCAGTTTTTTCGGTATAATCTAACGCTATAGTAGCGATTTATTATGAGGAATTCGAATGCGCTTTCTTTCTCGGCGTCTAGTTATGCCAAACGACCTTAATTACGCCAATTCTTTGTTCGGTGGCCGCGCGTTAGAATGGATAGACGAAGAAGCTGCAATTTGGGCTATTTGTCAGTTAGAAACTAATTGCTTGGTAACTAAGCATATTGGTGAAATTAGTTTTGAATCACCGGCTATGCAGGGTGATATCGTAGAGTTTGGTCTAGAAACTAAAGCTGTGGGCCGCACATCTATTACCGTAAGCTGCTTGGTACGCAACAAAGCAACCAAGAAAACCATCTGTTTTGCAGACGATATCGTTTTTGTAAAAGTCGACCCTGATACGCGTCAACCGACGGCACACGGCAAAACCTTGGAAGTTTTAAAAGCACAAACTGACGATGAAGTACGTCGCCTAAATATCAATATTGACGCTGAATAGCCGCAAGCTTTCAACGCCTTATATCATATATAAAAACCTTACGTGAGCTTAACGTCTTATCTGCTTGACGGCGTGTATCGAACTGGTAGACTCCGTCGCAGATGTTGAGTTTGCTAGTTTAAGCAGCGTAACACTATACCAAGGGGTGTCCGTTTTCGGTCTGAGATCCACATTCGTGGGAACCCTTAAACCTGATCCGGATAATACCGGCGTAGGGATGGTTCACAATATAGCCTTATCACCTGCCGTTAGACCCGGATCTTTTTTCTTAAATAAGAATAAGAGATCCCATGTATAAAACACTTTTCACACTTTCACTGCTTGCTAGTTCCGTTGCGGCCTATGCGCAACAAGCCAATGTAAGTAACACTTCAGATAGCACGCCATCAGATATTGAGCGAGTCGTCGTATCTGGTGATTTTCGTCAAACTACACTCGACCAGTTAAGTGCTAGCGCGACCATTTTAGATCAAGAGCGTCTTCGCAGTAGACAGCCGAGCCATATCGACAGTGTGCTAAACAGTATTCCAAACGTAAACTTTGCAGCTGGTGCGTCTCGCGGCCGCTTCGTGCAAATTCGCGGTATCGGAGAGCGCAGTCAGTTCGCCGAGCCTATCAATCCTTCGGTAAGCTTTATCGTCGATGAATTTGATTTTTCAGGCCTTGCTGCGGCAGGTCTTATTTTTGATACTAAACAACTAGAGGTATATCGCGGACCTCAGGCTACCTTATACGGCACAGGTGCATTGGCCGGTGCGGTTAAACTTTCCAGTAATGACGTGGGTAGCGACGCCCCAGACTACGTTGAAGCCCGCATTGGGAACAAAGAGAGTTACCGTATTGAAGGCGCCACTGGTGATGATATCAACACGGATTGGGGCTATCGTGTTGCGCTGGTTCATAATCGCAGTGATGGCTTTGTAGAGAATACGTTCTTAAATAGAAGCGATACCGCGAAGATCGATGAAACCGCACTGCGCTTTGCCCTTGAAGGCAGCGTAGATGAGCGAACCACACTTGCACTTACTTATCGCTGGTACGATATCGATAACGGTTACGATGTATTCTCGCTAGACAATGACAACAAAACGCTGTCTGATGAACCAGGATTTGACGAACACCAAACCCACGCTGTTAGCGCGCGCTCTACAACCAATACAGCAGCGGGCGACCTTATTCTAATTGCTACTCATGCTTCTCACAATATTGCTTATGGCTATGATGAAGACTGGACATTTACAGGGTTTCACCCGTGGGGTTATACGTCTTTTGACGCCTATTATCGCGATGTAGAAACACAGACCGGAGAGATGCGTTTCGTGTCGTCTGACAGTGCCGCACTTTTTGATGGTATGACTGACTGGACAATAGGCGTATTTTATAAAAGCACGGAAGAAAAGCTGCTGCGTCAGTACACTTATTTGGATAGTGACTTTGCCAGTGAATACACGCCTACGACGACTGCTATCTATGCTCAGACTGAAAGTCGTTTGAAAGAAAATTTAGTACTTTTAGCAGGGTTAAGAGTCGAAAACTACGATTTTGATTACGCTGATAACAACCAGCTTACTCGCGCGTTTGACACCACCATGGTCGGCGGGAAAGTCGCGCTTCAGTATACACAAGGCGATCACTTCTATTACGGCAGTATTTCACGCGGATATAAAGGGGCAGGCTTTAACCCCGACAGCCGCGTGAATGACAATCAGCGATTCTTCGACGAAGAGTATAACTGGAACTACGAAGTAGGCGTTAAGGGCCCATTACTTACGCCTGACCTAATTGCTCGTGCTGCAATTTTCTATATGGATAGAAAAGATACTCAGGTGAGTGATTTTGACGTTATCACTCGTGATGACGGTACGGCAGGGTTCGTAGATATTATTGATAATGCTGATTTAGGAACAAACAAAGGAGCCGAGCTGGAGCTTAGCTGGATTGCTAGTGATGCATGGCAGCTTGATGCAAGTGTTGGTTACCTAAGCGCTACCTTTGAAGGGTATACGCTTGCAGACGGTACTGAAGTGTCTGAGCAAAGACAGGCTCAATCACCTAAGTGGACCGCAAACCTGTATAGTGAGTACGCACTTACAGATAACATGCTTTGGCGTGTAGATGTAGATTACAAAAGCGAATACCGTTTTTCTGACGGCCATGATGTAACCTCGCCAAGTACTACGCTGGTTAATTCGGAGATTGTGGTGTTGCACGGTGATTGGCAGACATCACTGTGGGTACAAAATGCGCTTGATCGTGAGTACTACACCCGTGGATTCGGTGGTTTCAGCAACGACCCTCGCGATGAGTATGCCTTCGATGAGCCATATTACCAAATAGGTAACGGTCGTCAGTTTGGCGTTACTGTTAAGTACGCGTTTTAAAATAAAAGGAAACAGACATGCAAGTTATGGTTGAACTGTCGTTGTACCCATTGGTTAACGAATACATTCCACCTATTCAAGATTTCATTGATAGGTTAAATAGTTATAGTGATATTACAGTTTCAACAAGCTCAACCAGCACGCAGGTTACAGGTGACTATGGTGTGGTTATGAAAGTACTTGGCGAAGAAATGCAAAGGACCCATGAAGAAGTGGGGCAGGCTATTTTCGTGGCCAAGTTCTTAAACTTCGATGCCATGCAATCTAGAAAACCATCTTAATGGCTAGCTTTTTTTCTGAGTTTACCTCACAAATTGCCGCTACTTCGCTTTTAGAGTGGGTAGCGGTTGTCCTCGCTATTGCCTATGTGCTGTTAGCCGCTAAACAGAACAGCTGGTGTTGGCTGTGCGCCTTTGTGAGTACCGCAATTTACACCTGGCTATTTTGGCAGGTGACTTTGCCATTTCAGTCTGCGCTTAACTTCTTTTACATGATAATGGCGGGATACGGCTATTATCAGTGGTCGAAAGGGGCGGAAAACGGCGATGTTAAGCCAGTGCTTTATTGGCCGTTCTGGGCTCATTTGCTCATTGTGCCGAGTATGTTATTGCTCGCTTGGGTTCTGTCTGTGGTGGCAGGCTCACAGTTCAATAGTGAGTACCTACTATTAGATGCGAGCATTAATTTATTGAGTGTAGTCACAACATTTATGGTGGCGCATAAAATCCTGCAAAACTGGGTTTATTGGTTTTTCATCAATTTAGCGTCCGCCTATTTATACCTGCAAGTGGGTTATGCATTATCTGCTTGCCTGTTCTTAGGCTATGTTGGTTTTGCGGTATTTGGGTATTACCAGTGGCTAGTACAATATAAAAAACAAGGTGAACAGGTTGGATATCATCGCCACGCTGCAAAAGGCGCTTAATCTTAGCGACAGTGCGAAAATTTCGTCACACCCTGCTGGAGCGGTAAATCACGTTTACCGCGTTCAAGAGCTCGCAGATAGTCAGTTACCCTTGATTGCAAATAACCTTCAAAGTAGTGGGCAACCAAAGTCGGATCATAACCCTGTCGACTTAGCGGTGAAATGGATGGGCGATGATGACTTTAGTGGGGTTAATCGTGCGCACCAATTTGCTTTGCAGCAACAGCTTTATAGGTTGGGGGTAGCGCCGCAACCTGTATGGTTAAGTGATGATGAAACCATCTGGGTTGAGCAGTGGCTAGAGCACAGTGACAGTGCGACGCTTTCAATGCTCGAGCTGGCCAACACCCTCGCTCGTATTCATTCTTTGCCCATTACCGCTAGGCCATTAGATTTAGCATCAAGGTGGCAGCATTATATTGATGTTGCACAGCTCGATATGAGCAGTGGGCTTTATTTAAAAGCCCAATCATTGCGGAAACAAGTAATAAAAAGTGAACAAGACGATGACAACTATGTGTTATGTCATAATGACTTGCTAACTAATCACGTATTACTGAGCGCAGATAACTCACTCAAAATTATTGATTGGGAATATGCCGCCATGGGAAACCGCTACTTCGATTTAGCAAGTTGCTGCCTTATCAATAAACTTGAAATTAATGAAAGTAGAGAGCTCGTTAAGCATTACGCCAAGCTAATGAATATCGATGAGCACGACGCGATAGCGAAATTTGATCTGCACACCGAGATTGTCGCTATCACTAATGACCTGTGGTTTGCTGCGCTTAACGCCAATAAAGTCTAATTGTCATAAACTGCTCCGTATTTAAAAGTGACGCTGCATAAAAGTCGGTTTAAAAGCGGGCATTAAGACAAAACACAGGTGATGGATAAAGCCTATTTGGTGTTATTCGATTGAAAAAACAGCGCATTGCGTGTTAATTAAGCATGCAGTGCATGGTAGTGATAAAAAGGCTTTACCTTTTTAATGTCATCCGTATAATGCACATCGCGCTAGGGGTGTAGTTCGAATTGGTAGAACAGCGGTCTCCAAAACCGATGGTTGGGGGTTCGAGTCCCTCCACCCCTGCCACTTTCTCTTCTTGTGAACGTTTACGTTCAAATCCTAAATCGTTTCTTTGTTAAATTCTTCTTCAATTTTATTGGTTTTTGTTGCTAGTACTTAATTTGCTGCAGCTGTTTTATTTCCTCTTATACCAAGGGCTAGGCATTATAAATTCGCGAATAATGCTTAAGAATCAACCCTTATGAATTAACGCTTGAGCATTAAACAGCAAGTACAATCCGAGCAAAAGAACGCGATAGTTATTCAACCAAGCCTGCAACTTTAGTAAACTAAACAAATACAATGAACTATCCACGTTAGGTGTTTTTGCGCAATGTCTCTTACTTCATATCAGCAGGCGGTTTTACAGGAAATGGGGATCCCGGTTTGGATCACCAAAGACGCCTACACTGAGCTAAAGCAGGAAGACCAAGCGAAACAAAACAATACTAATGCAGTACAACGCAACGTCGGCACTGCTAGTAGTTCATCGGCACAGTTACCCTACAGCCAAAACGCTCGAACCAATAAGCCGCCTTCAACGCCAATATCTCAAGAAGAAAAGCAATCACGTCTTGCTCAGTTGCGGGCAAATGTTGGCAGTAGCGCGAAAGGTAAGGCTAAGCCTAAAGACGGCGGGGCAGCAAAACTTTCTACGCCTGGCACGTCGCAAAATGAAGAGAAAGTAGGGCAAACCGAAACAGGTGCTTCACAGTCACACAACACTTCTACGTCTTACGACAATGCAGTTGCCTCGCATGAGTCTTCAACAAAGCCTACTGGCGTAAACGGGCCGGTATCGCCAGAAGGTATCCCGTTAAGTGCCGAACAGAAAGCGAAATCACAGCAATGGCTAAAAGACTTGCAGCTAGCCTGTGTTCAGTTGGGTATACCGTCACAGTGGGCTAACACCATAATGATTGGCCGTACGCTATCGGTAAGCGAAACGGCCATTATATTGCCAGCCACACCGCTTAAACTCTCAACTGTGCAAAAACGGGAGCTGTGGGCGCAGCTTATTAGCGCAGCACGCGCATTAAACCACTCCGCTAACGGACAGTAGTCGCGTCGATGAAGTTAACAATCGTACCGCCACAAGGCTTTAACGAGCACATTGAACTTGCGCATGCTATCCATCAAGAGGCACACGTGTCGCCTTGGAAACTAAGTACCTTCGCAGACTGTTTCACGAAACCCTATTACGGGGTGTTTGCCTTTGAAAATGACAAGATTGTTGGCTATGCCATCATGCTTGAGGTCGTTGATGAAGCTACGCTGATGGATATTGCGGTAGACAGTGGCGCAAGAGGCAAGGGGGTAGGTCGCGCTTTAGTTGATTTTGTCATTGAGACATCGGTAAAAAATGCAATGCGTGAAATGTGGCTAGAAGTGCGTGAAAGTAACCATACTGCTATTGCGCTTTACGAGAGCTCGGGGTTTCAGCATATAGAAACCCGCAAAAACTATTACACCGTAAAAAGTAATGATGACGGGAATGACAAGAGTAATGGAAACAGCGCACAAAAAGAAAACGCTAAAATCATGAAGTGGACAAACCCTGCCTTCTAATATTCCCGTATAGCAAAGTTTCCACAAGGTTTGAAAAAGTTGACCATTTGGTCGATAAATTGGCGTGTTTACACGGTCAGGAAGGTTTTAATCCCTTGCTAATTCACTTATATTTGCGCCCTCAAAATTCTCCGCCTACATTCAGCTTACCAGGCGGTAGAAACTTCTCTTAACGCAGTTCGTGTAATTGGATTTTTTAAAACGCATGTCTTCATCATCGGTGGCGGAAAAAGAGCAATCAAAAGGCATTAAAATGCTTTTGGTTGCGGTGTTGTGTTTAGGACTTAACTGGCCAGGCATGAAATTAGGGCTTGAGATTGTAGGGCCTGTATGGATGGTGTGCTTGCGCTTCTTGTTAAGCCTTCCAGTACTCGCGCTGTTTGTACTTATCACCAAAAAACGTTTACCGGTGCTCAATCGTAAAGATCGCTCGGTGGTGTTTGTCGTTGCCTTTTTTCAGTTTATCCTATCAATGGGGCTTATTACTGTCTCACTGCAGTTTATTCCTGCCGGCACGGCCAGTATTCTTATTTACACTACACCGCTTTGGATGCTGCTTATCGACACTCTATGGTATCGGCAACGTCCGCCTTCTAAGCGATTAATTCTAACCGGTATATCTACCATCGGCTGTGCAATGATTTTGTTTGCTTCGGGACAACCAGGAGCATGGCTACCGCTCTTTGGTATGTTGCTGGCATCTGCATTGTGGGCGGTCGCTATTCGAAGAGTGTCTTTTCATAAGTGGAAGGGAAGCGTCATTGAAGCTGTCTTCTGGCAGTTTACCATCGCAGGTTTCGCCATGCTTGCTATTGCACTGATAGTTGAACCAACACCTAATTTTGGGGCTTACGATATAAGCGATTGGTTACTATTGGCGTATATTGGGCCAGTGGCAACGGGTCTCGGTTTTGGCCTCATGGTAGCGGCGGGGCCTAAATTACCCCCAGATAAAATTGTTCTTATTAGTACACTCACGCCGATAGTTGGCTATGTAAGCTCTGTGATATTGCTCAAAGAAACGCTACTGCCTATGGTTATGGCCGGCGCAATATTGATGATAGCCGCGCTAATAGTAAATGGCCTCCCCCAAAGCACACTTAAAAAAATATTAGGTAAAGGCCACGCGAAATAAAGGTAAGTTAAAGGGTTAGTCGAGGCTGTATAAAATCTAAAAACGCAGAGATACGAGACGATACTGCACTATTTTTGTAGTACACCGCTTGTACCGACTCTCTGCGGTTTGGACTGACGATACCGTCGCGAAATAGCGCTACCAGCGAGCCTGCACTGATATCTTTGTGTACCATAAAGTGAGAAAGTAACGCGATACCTTGACCTGCCAAGCACAGCTGGCGAATAGTTTCGCCGCTTGACGCACGAAGACTGTACTGCAAGTTAATATCTTGCTTGAGCGGCCATTTATTTAGACTTGGTGAGTCGCTAAAGCCAATCAGTTTGTGTTTGTTTAGCGTGTCAATTCCATCCTCACCTTCAGATATGGGATATTTTTCAAGATACTGTGGGCTTGCCACAATATGCAGCTTACTTTTTCCTAAACGTCTAGCGTGCAAGTTAGAGTCGCTTAAATCACCAATACGTATTGCGATATCGGTTTTATGTTCCAACAGGTCGATAATGCTGTCGTGACTGGTGATATCGAGTGTTATGTCAGGAAATGCTTCTCGAAATTCACCCACTAACGGCGCTAGCTGATGAAATACAAACGGGCTCGCAGCATCGACCCGAAGTTTTCCAGAAGGGGCGCGCTTTAATAGCCGTAATGCTTCTTCACCTTTTTCTAATATGTTTAGCCCGTCTCTGGCATATTGCAGGAAAAGCTCACCTTCTTCTGTTAGTTCCAACCGTCTGGTAGTGCGATTCAATAAGGTTACATCTAAGCCATCTTCAAGACGGGTAACCGCTCTACTAACTTTTGCAACCTGCTGATTGAGTAGATTGGCAGCACTGGAAAAACTACCTGTATCCACAACGGTTAGGAAGGCTTCTAAATCTTCAGTTTTTGATGAGACTGGCATCGCACACCTTATATTTTCAAATATCGCAAAAGTATTTTGTCATTAGTACTGTTTTTTGCAAATAAATTTATCGTCAAACTTTACGCACTTTATTAATGGCTTTCAAAAAACGGTGTAGTTATTCGTTCTAGAAGCCATGGTGGCGTTGTTAATCAAGCCATCTCGTTAATTACTTTTTGAGGATAATTGAAATGCCTATTGCATTATTTGCGTTAACGTTAAGTGCGTTTGCTATTGGCACAACAGAGTTCGTGATAGTGGGGCTTGTCCCCACCATTGCTACTGATCTTGGCGTTACGTTACCGAGCGCAGGCTTACTGGTAAGCTTGTACGCCGTTGGTGTTGCCGTTGGCGCACCGGTTCTTACCGCCCTTACGGGTAAGTGGAATAGAAAGCATGTTTTGCTTAGCTTAATGGCGCTATTTGTGGCTGGTAATATTCTTGCTTGGCAAGCGCCTAGCTACGAGAGCTTAATTTTAGCTCGCATTTTGACAGGCTTAGCGCACGGTGTGTTCTTTTCCATAGGGTCAACTATTGCTACAGGGCTAGTGGCGAAAGAAAAAGAAGCCAGTGCTATTGCCATTATGTTTACGGGCTTAACCGTAGCCTTGGTTACTGGCGTACCTTTGGGGACCTGGATTGGTCAAAACTTCGGTTGGAGAGCAACCTTCCTTGTGGTTTCCGCGCTTGGCACACTTGCGCTAATAGGCAGTGCGTTGCTGATACCGAACAATCTTAAACAAAGTAAACCGGCCACCTTGAGTGAACAAATGAAGGTGTTGGTTCAGCCTCGTCTGGTATTAGTGTATCTAATGACGATATTGGGCTATGGCGGCACATTTACGGCATTCACCTATCTCGCTCCTATATTGCAGGAAGAGGCGGGGTTTGCGCCCTCAGCCATCAGCTTAATTATGCTGGTTTACGGTGTATCTGTCGCGGTAGGCAATATTTATGGCGGCAAGCTTGCTGACAAAAAAGGGCCAATCCGCGCGTTAACTATCATCTTTTCAGCCCTTGCAGTCATCTTGTTTGCCCTGACGTTTACCATGGGCAGTAAAGTTGCCGCAGTGATCACCGTTTTAGTGTGGGGCGCCTTTGCCTTTGGCAATGTTCCGGGACTTCAGGTGTACGTTGTTCAATTAGCAGAGAAGTTTACCCCTAATGCTGTTGATGTCGCTTCAGGTTTAAATATCGCGGCATTTAACATTGGCATAGCAGTGGGTTCAATTCTGGGCGGTGCAATTGTAGACGGCATGCAGTTATCTGATACCGCGTGGATTGGTGCAATTATTTCTGTTGCAGCGTTACTTGTTACGCGTTACAGCGGCTACTTAGACAAGCGCGCACTCAGTACTGCGAATACGGCGAATAACACAACGAGCGCGTAGGGAGGTCATAATGACGACGAATACCTTTGATAAGCTTGCACAACACACGTTCTCAGTAGGTGTAGAGCTTCCGCTAGATAACGACTGGGCGCATTTCGACGCCACAAAAGGTACGCCATTCGGCGTACCTGATATGACCGAGCATCACAGCCGTATTCAACTAGCCGACAAACTAGGGTTTAAAGCAGCGTGGGTACGAGATGTACCGGTTTACGACCCTAGCTTTGGTGATGCAGCTCAGGTTTTCGAAACCTTCACTTACCTGGGCTATTTAGCAGGTATCACAGACAATATTCTAATAGGCACAGCCGCTGTTGTTTTGCCTCTTAGGCAGCCATGGCTTGTTAAAAAGGCGGCAGCAACGGTGCAGCGCCTAAGTAACGACCGCCTTATACTCGGTGTAGCCAGTGGGGATAGACCGGTTGAGTATCCGTTGTTCGATGTTGATTTTGACAGTCGCGGCGAGCACTTCAGGCAGTCACTGGAAATTGTAAAGCACGGTGAGAATTCCCTTAAGCCTGGCATGTCGCTGTTACCGCGCTCAACCACGCCGCCTTTGTACGTTGCAGGGCTCGCTCAGCAAAGCCCTCAGTGGGTTGGAAAAAATATGGACGGTTGGTTGGCGTATCCAGGTACAGCAAACGACCATGCAAAGCGCGTAGAACTATGGCGAAATGTCGCGGGCAATAAGCCTTACGTTAGTTTTATTCATCTCAACTTGGTTGAAGACGATGAAGCGCCCATAAAACGCCACCGATACGGAGTTGAAACTGGTGTAAATGGGCTTATCAAAGAACTCAATGCAATGAAAGAAGCGGGTGTTGATCATATTGGCCTGCACTTCAGACGTAATACGCAACCAGTCGAAGACGCGATGCAGCGCATTGCTGACTACGTATTACCTCAGTTTCATAAATAACGGAACCAACAAGGAGGCATCATGCCGAATTTAAATCAGTCACAATCTAAAATTCCTTCGCTAGGTGTAGGCACGTTTCGCTTAAAAGACGATGAAGCCTATAACAGCGTGACAATGGCACTTGAGGTGGGTTTCCGTCATATTGATACGGCGCAAATATACGGCAATGAAGAAGCGGTAGGTCGCGCTATTAAAGACGCTATTGCAAACAACCTTGTTGCACGTGAAGACCTTTACGTCACCACCAAGGTGTGGAATGACAAACTGAATAAAGCAAGCTTTGTGGATAGCGTAAAAGAGAGTTTGGAAAAGCTTCAACTGTCGTACGTTGACCTGCTACTTATTCATTGGCCGTCACCGGAAAACGGCGAAAGCATGGAAGAGTACCTAGGTGAATTGCTGCGCGCTAAGGAGCTGGGACTCACAAAAGAAATTGGTATTTCTAACTTTACCGTGGCACAAATTGAAGAAGCGGTGAGTATCTTGGGCGAGGGCGTTATTTCCACGAATCAGGTAGAGGTACACCCTTATCTTACTAATGAAAAAGTGCGTGCAGCGTGTGAGAAACACGGTATCACAGTAACAGGATATATGCCGTTTGCTGTTGGCAAAGTGTTAAAAGACGAGACCATCATTGCAATTGCAGATAAGCACGGCGTGAGCACTGCTGAGGTAGTGGTAGCCTGGGAGCTGGCCCATGGTTTAGTCACTATTCCATCGTCGACCAAGCGCAAGAATCTAGAAACCAATTTCAAAGCGCTTGAACTTAC
Organism: Alteromonas sp. MmMcT2-2; assembly: GCF_022348305.1. Classification (NCBI taxonomy): domain Bacteria; kingdom Pseudomonadati; phylum Pseudomonadota; class Gammaproteobacteria; order Alteromonadales; family Alteromonadaceae; genus Alteromonas; species Alteromonas sp. MmMcT2-2. The sequence continues at coordinate 17,899 of NZ_JAKRFA010000007.1, read as the reverse complement.
CTTAGGCGCTGACGATATCGCAAAGATTGACGCGCTAGATTGTGGCGACCGTCAAGCTAACCCAGATTTTTCACCTGCGTGGGACTAATTTAATGTTGCCAAGCGCCAACTGGCGCTGGCTTCATTTTTACCCACAATCAAGTAAACGTGTGGTGTCGTGTAGCCTGGAATTTGTTAAGTAGACTGTGTACGACATAAATTACGCACAGGCTAAGTGCAATAGCTACGACTACTGATGAAAAGCGATACAGCGCACTATAAATAATATCCTGTTGTGGAGAGAGTGACTGGCCGTACAAAATGCCAAATGTGGTAAGTACGCCAAAGCCAGTGCCAGCACCACCACCGCTAAGCACATGCTGGCGGCTGATGAAAAATACCAATATCCATAAGCTGAAACTTGCGAAAAACAACGTGTCACTGTAGTTGAGCAAAATGAGCTGGGCGAGCAGGGCAAGATTACACCCAATTAGCGTGCCCAGCGCTCGCTGCCAGCCACTCAATGTGGCTCCTTTCCAACACAGTGGAAAAAGAATCAATACACTTGCTGCTTGTGCTGATATCGAATCTACTAAGTCGAAGGTTTGAAATACAGCAAACGATAGCGTGGCGACAGTGGTGCATAATATGACTTCGTGGCGAATACTTGCTTTATCTTTTGCCGCTTTGGGTAAAGGCGTGCGCGGCTCCTCATCGGGAAAAACAATATGCAAAGCGAATGCAATTATCAATGCCAACAGAATTGCACCGATGTTTGATATCACTAATGCGTAGATATCTATTCCATCGCTGCTGTAGCTGGCAAAGTGTAGCTGCAGCGAAAGTCCTACAAGGGAAAACGCACCGAATAAATACAGCGTACCTTTACTCATTTGCCAAAACAGAAAAGCGAAAGTGATGGCGATTAGCGGCGTGATCAGCAATGGGTGGCTTCCGAACAAGCCGTATACCACTAAAACAGCCGCCGCCGGAAAGATAGTTGCGGCAAGAAATTGTCGAATAATGTGACCATTTAAAACGGCTACCAGTCCAAGCAACAAAATAGGGTACAAGGTAAAAAATATCGGATTAGGCCAATCCAGCGCTTTCGATATAGCAAAGCCCAACGTGGCGCCGGAGGCGATCCTAAGCATCTGCTGGACATCATTTTTACTTAGCTGTGAATCCATAATTTAAGTCTAATAAATGAAGTGCAGCAGGCTTATAAAGTGAATTTGAATGTTCGCTGCCACACTTTCAATAGGGTTGTCTGGAACTATCTGCACGGTAGCGCGAGCGCCACTGGTGAGGTGGCTTAACGATATTTCTTGTTCTTCAAGCTTAATGTGGACACGTTGGCGCTGTGCATCTCGTACCCATCGATTCGACTTTTCAACGCTTGCAAGGGTGCCGTTGGCGGCAAGTTGGCCGTCGCTTACACCAGCTTCAAATTCTTCCACTTTAGCTTCAAATACTTTACCCGGTAGTGCATCAAAAACGACGTTAGCGCGAATGCCTTCTTTTACATTGGCGAGTGATTTCTCTCGAAAATCTGCAACCACATCTAGCGTGTTATCGACAACTGAGGCAAGGGGCGTACTTTGTTTAGCATAAGTGCCTTGAGTTACCTGCATGTTTGCCATTATGCCGTCATGCGGTGCTTTAATTTTGGTATAGGCTAAGTTCAACTCTGCCCGTTTAACCGCATTTACCGCTTCTAGATATTTTAGATTTTTGTCACCTTGCTTACCTCTTGCAACAACTTGCTGGTTTAGATCGGCTTCAAGCGCACTAATTTCAGCTTCAGCGCTTTTAAGTTGCGCATACGCTTTGTCCACGTTTTGTTGAGATACCGCTTTAGTTTGAACTAAGGAATTGAGTCGTTGAAATTCACTGTTGCGTTCGTCGTAAACCGCCGATGCAGCCTCTATTTTGGCTCTAATTGCTTCCGCTTTCGCATCTATCTGAGCATTCTCTAACTCTACATTTGCCAAATCAATTTGCGCCTTTTCAAGGGCAATTAGGTAAGGTGTCTCATCAATGACAAATAAAACCTGCCCTTCCTTTACGGTTTGGTTATTTTTGACAAGCACCTCATTTATCGGCCCATTTATCTGAGGAGAGATTTGCGTGACCTGATGATAGACTCTCGCCTGTGGTGTCATTGGCATGCGTATATCTGCAATAATAAAGTAGATAAAGCAGATGGCAAAAGCGACCAAAGCCAGCTTTATGTACCTAGCAAATTCCTGATCTGGGGTTCGTTGACTCACTTAAGTGACTCCAATAATTTTGCGGCATTAACTTCAATTTTTTGAACACATTTAGCCATAATGCGTAACTCTTCTTCAGATACTCCTGCGTACACTTCATCTCGCAGCACCATCAATGTACTTTCGATATCATTCATTCGACCTTTGCCCATATCTGTGAAGTAAAGTAAGCGACTTCGTTTGTCGTTAGTATCTGTAACGCGTTTGATTAACCCGGTAGTTTCGAGCTGTTTAATTGTGCGAGTTAAGCTAGGCATTTCTATTTCCAAGCTTTCAGCCACCATCTGTTGCGTACAGCCCTCACCAAGTAACGACATATGAATCATTACGCGCCATCTAGACTCTGTAAGGTCGAGATGAGCGACCGATTCAGTGACAGTTCTTCTGCACTTTTGCGCAGTGCGGGCAAAAAGCGCAATAAGTTGAAGTGGCATAGGTTCTGAAAATGACATGTAAAAACCGTTGATTTACTTAGCATGCTAACTATTTTATTTGTTTAGCATGCTAAGTAAATGTCATTGAGATGAGAAAGAGATTTTGCAAGTTGAGCGTGAATTGAACGGGGGGAAGGCTCTCCATTGAGCAGGAAAATAGGGCAATTTGTCTTACGGTGCCTGAAAATTAGGCATACTCTCTCAGTCCCTTTTAAGTTAATGCAGCCTTTGTGGTGTGATTAAAGCGTTAATAACGACTTTAGCTTTTTGAGATATCGACGGCTCACGGGAACTGAATCTCCCGTCTTCATTAGAAGCGTAGCAAGGCCATTATCCAAGAGTTTAATTTCCCCAACGCATGATAACCTCACCAAGTATTGCCGGTGACACCGAACAAGCGCGGTTCTCTCTTCTAAGGTTTTCAATGTGAGCTGCGTGTCTGCTTGTTGTTCTAGCGATCTAACATGTACGCCCGACACATCGCTGTAAGCAAAATGAATATCAGATTCGGGTAGCAGTAATATGCGCTGATGACCTACGCAAGGAATATGTACTAACGTGGGGGAGGCAATAGCGTCAATGTCAGTTTGGGGCTGAGTTCTCTTTTTAAGCCTGGCAACTGTTTTATCAAGCCGCTCTGGTTCCACAGGTTTGAGCAAGTAATCAAACGCGTTATCTTCAAATGCCTGAAGGGCATACTGTTCAAATGCGGTGACCAGCACAACATAAGGCATGGTGTCTAAATCAAGCATAGCCAGCATATCGAGTCCAGAGAGCTGGGGCATTTCTATATCAAGAAATATTACATCCGGACGGTGTTGTTTAATTAATGCCAACCCCTCTATGGCGTTCGCGGCTTCCCCTAAGACATGTACTTCATTGGTTTCGTTGAGTAACTGGCAAAGCTCCTCTCTGGCGAGCGGTTCATCGTCAATAACAAGCGCGCGAAATGCTGAGTTCTTAGTCATTGTTAGCCCTGATGAGAATGATAGTGAGTGTGTGGAATGGAAAAGGACATCCGAGTGAACTGGTTAGTTCGACACTCGATCACCAGGCCTGCTCGTTGACCAAACTGATGAATAAGCCGTTTATCTACAATATCCATCCCTAAACCTGCGTGTTGTTTTTTTGTAGGTTTGTACAAGCCAGCATTATCTTCAACGAGAATGTGAATGTGGTTATCTGTTGTACATCGTACATTCAAAGTTAAATGCCCACCCTCTATTCGTTGGGCGATACCGTGTTTAACCGCGTTCTCAACCAGTGGCTGTAACGTAAAACTTGGTAGAAGCGCTGACATGGCAGCATCGTCACACTTGATGGTAACCTGTAGGCGTTCGGCAAAACGCGCCTTCTCGATTGCCAGATAAGCATTAACGTGGTCAATCTCTTCTTTTAGTGTCACCACCGCGGTGTTTTGCTTTAAGTTTATTCTAAAAAAGCGTGACAAGCTTAGCACGAGCTCTCTGGCCCTTTTGGGATCGCGACGAATAATAGCGCTAATCGTATTGAGCGCGTTAAATAGGAAATGAGGGTTGACCTGTGCATGCAGCAGCTTGATTTCAGACTGTGAGAGCAGATCTTTTTGCTGCTGATACGCGCCGTAAACAATCTGACTTGACAGTAATTGAGCGATACCTTCTGCCATTGACAGGGTAACCGTCGACATAAACTTCCGTTTGGGTTCGTAAAGCTTAATGGTACCTACCACCTCAGAGCCTGAGTGAAGTGGAATAATCAACACTGAACCCAGCGGACAACTTTTGTTTAATGTGCACTGATAAGGGCGCTCAGCGCCATCTAAATGGACTATTTTGTTATTGTTCAGTGACTCCATCGTACTTGATGACGATATGGGGGTGTTTGGTAGGTGATGATCGGCACCCGTTCCGATAAACGCCAGAATCTTTTCTTTATCAGTAATCGCTACCGCACCCACATTCGTTTCTTCATAGATAATACGTGCTACTTTTTCTGCATTAACTGGGGTGAATCCAGATGTGAGCACGCCCACTGAGCGATCTGCTATGGATAGTGCACGTCGTGAAAAAGTGGCAGAGTACTTTTCAAAAATCGTTTTTTTGTCAGATAAGATACTGATAAAAAGTGCGGCCCCCACAGAATTTGCAATGACCATAGGTGCGGCTATCGCGCTGACCAGTGCGTAAGACTTTTCAAAAGGCTCGGCAACGGTAAGCAGTATAGCCATCTGAAACAACTCTGCTATGAAGGTAATGACACCAACTTTCCATGGGTTGAAAAGATCTAGACTTTTGTTCTGGCGAACATAGTAAACGTGCATGAGGCCGCCAATAAGACCTTCCAGCGTGGTGGAAATAGCGCAGGCAACATCAGTAAAACCACCCAATGAATAACGATGGAGGCCGCCGGTCAATCCTACGGCAAACCCAACTACTGGACCGCCTAGTAATCCTCCTATAACTGCCCCAATGGCTCTGGTATTGGCAATGGCGTCGTCTATTTGCAGACCAAAATACGTGCCCAGAATACAAAAGGAAGAAAAAACTACATACACCAAGTAGCGGTGTTTGCGATGAGAAGAAATGCTGAGAATAGGAAGAAAAAGCGGTGTTTTACTCAGCATATATGCGAGCACAAGATACACACACATTTGTTGAAGTAGCGAAAGTATGAGTTCCATGCTTGCCAATATTACCGCCGGTTAAAAATGAGCCTCATTATAACCCATGTCAAAAGTACAAATTAAATAGCCGCCCTATATAAAGGGCGGCTCATCATATTACACGTGTTTAGTGTAGGTAGTTACGCGTCTACCGGTTGGGAGGGCTTTTCAACATTCACAGATGATGGCTCAAGCGGCGCTTCACCTTTCCCCTTGGAAATTCGAATGACGTAAACCGTGGTTATTAGCGATGCGATAAGCCCGATGGTTGTCGATACATTCATCGCCATACCGAAACCCAAGGTGTCGTTGTTTAGAATAAAGGTAACGCAAACGGCCGTCATAAATATTGCTGGTACCGTAGTTATCCAGTGCAGTTTATTATGTCTTAGTAAGTATGCAGATGCGGTCCACAGCATCATGACGGCTGTTGCTTGGTTGGCAAATCCGAAGTAGCGCCAAATAACGCCGAAATCGACTTGGGTAAGAATACCGCCAAGCACAAACAATGGGGCGGCCATGAACAAGCGGTTACGTATACCTTTTTGTTCAACGTTAAAGTACTCGGCCATGATAAGACGACTTGAGCGAAATGCGGTGTCGCCAGACGTAATAGGAAGAATAACCACGCCAAGAAAAGCCAGTACGCCACCAACAACACCTAAAAGACCGAATGATGAGGCATAGACAACGTTTCCAGGGCCACCATTGGTAATAGCTGCCGATAGTCCTTCTAAATTGTCGAAGTAAGAAAGGGCAATGGCACACCAGATAAGGGCAATCACACCTTCACCTATCATTGCACCAAAAAACACAAAACGTCCGTTCTTCTCGTTCTCCATACAGCGAGCCATAAGCGGGGACTGGGTGGCATGAAATCCAGAGATAGCGCCACAAGCGATAGTGATAAAGAGCGCTGGCCAAAGAGGCATATCGTTAGGATTTAAATTCGTCAGCATATCACTTGCCGTGAATTGGCTAAGTATCGAGTGCTGGTCAGAATAGCTGGCCGCGGCTAATAATCCCACCGACATGAAAATAAGAAGGGCTCCGAAAAACGGATAAAAACGACCAATAATTTTATCTACGGGAACAATGGTAGCCAAAATATAGTAGGCAAAAATAATGGCGACCATAGTGCCAACTTCAACATGCCATGATGTCTGATCATTAACGAGATTTGTGATCATGCCTGCGGGCGCTGAGACAAAAACTACACCTACCAGTAGAAGCAGCACAATAGCGAACAAGTTCATAAAGTGCTTAGCGCCTCGGCCCAAATAACGGCCAGATAAGCTAGGCACAGATTCGCCATTGTTGCGAACTGACAGCATGCCTGAGAAATAGTCGTGAACAGCGCCGGCAAAAATGCACCCTAATACAATCCAAAGCATGGCAGCTGGGCCATACAGTGCACCCATAATAGGACCAAATATAGGGCCTACGCCAGCAATGTTCAGAAGCTGAACGAGATACACCTTCGGTGTAGACATGGGAACAAAGTCTACGCCGTCTTTTTGGCTATGTGCAGGAGTGGGGCGTGCTGGTGTGACGCCAAATACCTTCTCAACAAAGGCGCCATATATAAAGTAGCCAGCAATAAGCGCGGCTACGCAAATTAGAAACAATATCACAGGGCGTTGTCCTTATTTTTATAAATAGGGTTTATAAAAAGGGTCTGTCACTTGTGTTGTAAACGGTGTGTACAACAATGTTTGAAATAGGTTAACGATGTGAAAGTGTGTATGCATGAAAAAAAGCAGTGAGTGGTCGCATAGCAAATTAAGCGGTAGGGAGTATGTAATTTCGCTCTACTGTTACGTGCAGTAAAATGCTAAAATCCGCGCAATTAATTACCAAGCCGTATCAAGCGTTTTACCGCAATACTGAATTTGCGCGGAAAAGCATTGCTTATCCGTTATGAAACGCGCCTGTAAGTAATTGATTTACAGGGATAATAGATAACGAAGATAAGTATTGATGTCAGATAAGAAGCTTCTAGAAGAGATTAAAAAGCGACGTACGTTCGCAATCATATCGCACCCTGATGCCGCCCAGCCTTTCAACGCTTAAAACCACCTTTCATTGCACACCACAATCACATCTCTACGTACTGAATTTAAAGGCTTTTTGTCTTTTTCTCGTTTCTTTGCTTTTCAATGATGTTCAAGCGTAACCTCGGAAAGTGTGTACAAACTTGAGTACAAATCGCCATATTTACCGTTTTTAGCGAAATTCCATGACACAAACCTGGCTGTAGGCCTTGTGGTTACTGGGTTTGACGTAAAAAGTACTACCGTTAAAAAGAGTCTCTTTTTTTGGTAAATGTTTTCTTCTGTACCAAATTACAAAATTTAATGAGGGAGTTTATTATTGGTGTAATTTTTGCTTTAGTGTTTGTTTTTGAAGATGCTTGAAGCGAACCAATACGGTTATTTCTAATTGAGATATCAGACTTACCTTCAAATTTAGTTGCTGTTAACACCATCATTTTGCACTTTATTTTCGACCTGTGTGTACAAAATTTCCTGTAACTGTGTACAAACTTCCTCTTTGTTGCACTTATCTTCTGGCGATTTGACGCGAGTTCTTCTGTAGCCCATGCTGTATAAGGGCTGAGCGACAAAAGTACTTAGGGAGTTTGATGCGTCAGTTCGCGATTATCAGCGAGAGTATCGCTCTTTTGTCGATGACAAAAATCTCCTTCTACTTATATGTAATTATGTATCAGGTCATGGCTTTTGATATGTAATGGCTAATCGAATTTGTGTTATTTGAGTTACTGTGATATGTTTTTGTATATAATTATTCTTAAGTGATGCATTAAGGCGTATCGAAATGAGCTATGTAACAGAGCAGATACTAGAAAGTCTTCGAGAAGCTCGGGTACGAAAGGGGTTTAGCCAGAGAGAGTTAAGTGCTCGTTCGGGTGTGCCTCAAAGCCATATTTCGAAAATCGAGTCTGGCAGTGTTGATTTAAGAATATCCAGTTTGATTGCACTTGCCCGTGTACTAGACCTAGAGCTATTGGTTGCGCCTAAAAAGTCTGTACCTGCCATCAAGTCGATCATTCGAAGTGGCCAAGGTATTAACGGCATCAGCGATGAGGGTGAGCCAATGTCGCCCGCGTATCAGTTAGAGGAAGACGACGATGACTAACCATGTCTCTACGCTCAACGTATTGCTCTATGGTGAACCGATCGCAACGATCACCAACGTGGGTAATGACAGAACACTTTTTGCCTTTATGGATTCGTACATTAATGACGAATCGCGGCCTGTGTTAGGGCTTGGCTTTAAAGATTCGCTCGGTGGCCTGCTGACTAGCTTCAAACCTACCCAAAATAAGTTAACCCCGTTTTTCTCCAACCTTTTACCAGAAGAAACCATGCGTAATTACCTGGCTGAGCGTGCTGGTGTGAACCCAGCACGGGAATTTTTTCTATTGTGGGTACTGGGGCAGGATCTGGCTGGAGCGATCACGGTTGAGCCTGCGGATGGTGAAGCCTTACCACCTAATGTGCATCAAGGTATTGAAGATAAAACGAAAATAGATGCTCCAATGCGTTTTTCATTGGCGGGTGTGCAATTGAAGTTTTCAGCCGTGCAACAGGCTAACGGCGGCTTGACCATTCCAGCAACTGGTAAAGGTGGCTCTTGGATTGTGAAGTTGCCGTCATCTCGATTTGACGCTGTGCCAGAAAATGAATATTCGATGATGGAACTGGCTCGATTGCTTGGGATGGATGTGCCAGAGACTCAGCTACTTTCCATTAACCAGATTGCTAATATCCCAGATGGTATTGGTAAATTTGGTGATGCTTTTAAAAATGCTCAGGCGTTTGTGATCAAGCGCTTTGATCGTGCAGGTGATCAAGCCGTACATATTGAAGATTTTGCGCAAGTGTTTGGCGTCTATCCTCAAGATAAATACAAAAAAGCGAGTATGCGCAATATTGCTCAGGTTATCGGCATCGAAGGTCAAGACGAGGACATCGCAGAATTTACACGCAGATTGGTGTTCAATACGTTAATTGGTAATGCCGATATGCATTTGAAGAATTGGTCTGTGATTTACAAAGACAAGCGCACCGCATCGATTGCGCCTGCTTATGATTTTGTCTCGACTATTCCTTATATCCCCGATGATAGTGCATCGCTGAAGGTGAGCCGTAGCAAGAAATTCAGTGATTTCACGCTGGATGAGCTGTCACACTTAGCGGCTAAAGCCATGTTGCCAGAAAAATTGGTGTTAGATACCGCAAAGCAAACTGTAGCATGCTTCCATGAGGTATGGGCGAAAGAAAAAGCGCATTTACCCCTTACTAAGTCAGTGATTGAAGCCATCGAAACGCACTTACGAAGCATACCGCTACGCTAAATTCCTAGTAGCTAGAGCGTGCATATCTATAAAGATGGTTTAACTTAATGCGATTTTACGGCGCTTTTCGCCGTAAACTGGAAATTTGGTAAACTGCACAATGATACCGGTGTCATGATAAGGCTGATCTTCTGAACAAATCATGCATCTTTCTGACCATCAACAAGTGATGAATCAGGCGATGATAGCTTTACATTGATTTTCAGGAGAATGCAGATGACAGCAGTAGCGCACCAGGTAACCCCTTTTCTAACATCTTACGAAGTGATGGCTCGTTACCACATTAGCTATACGACGCTCTGGCGAAGAATAAAAGATGGCAGCTTGCCGCAACCTCGTATTAACCGAAATACGCGAAATAAGCTGTGGCACATTGAAGACTTGGAAGAGTATGAGAAGAAAGAGGACTGAGCCTCTTTCTTTTACTGTCCGAAACGCCAGTTGAACGGAAAGCCTGTCGGCTCGATGATGGTTTCTAGCTGTTGATACCAAACGTCGTAAGCATGACGCATTTCATCCAGGTACTGATATTGGTTGTAGATAGCATCCAACCCTTTTTTGCTGTGGCCAATCATCAACTCGGCAACTTCTTGCGTCGTGATGGCAGACATTCGCGTTCGCATCGTTCTGCGAAGATCATGCATAGACCAGTGTTCCATCTCAATGCCAAGTGACCTGCGAGCCCAGATTTTCACATTGTTAGGAATAGTGGTATCAAAGCCATTTGTGGCAAGCTTTTCTTGTCCGTTCGCGGGAAACAAGTAAGTTGATTTGCTCATCTGCATCGCCAGTTCAATCAGCTCGATAGCAGGCCTAATCAATGGCCGCATGATCGGCGCTCCAATTTTCTCACCTTGTTTGCGGATCTCTATGGGCACTGTCCACATTGCAGATTGCAAGTCAAAGTGATGCTTTTCAGCTTGAATGAGTTCGCCCTTGCGCCCTCCCAATAAGAGAAGCAGTTTTATGTAGATGCGATTCTTCTCAGTGATTTTTGACTCATGCAAATAGCGCCAAAGTATCCTTATCTCGTTGTCATTTAGCACCCGAGTTCGTTTGCCTTTCTTACCGCCAACCTTTTTTGCTGTGATCCCAGCGGCAGCGTTAATTTCCAAAATTTGTTCATCAATCAGCCAGTCATAAAACTTGTGCAGCACAGACACCAGACGTTCTGTGTTTGAAGGGGACGACTCCGAAACCTCACGAAGACAGTTTCGCAAGGACAATTCATTGATGTCAGTTAATGGGTACTTGCCAAGTCGGGGCAGCAAATATATTTCACTGCTGCGTTTTTGGTAGTGCCACGTTTTCTCCTTTAGCCCTTGCTTACCGGCAGAGTCTATCCAGTCTCGAAAAATCGATTCGAAGCTTTGGTTGGCAGAATACTTGGCCCGTTCCTGCTGTAGGTAGAGCTTGGGGTTTCTGCCCTGATCAAGTACCGCCCTTAACCTATCCAGCTCATTCCTAGCTTCAGCAAGCTTCATAAGTGGGTAAGTACCTATGTCTACCCGCTGTTGCTTGCCATCAAACCGATAACGAAACTGAAAAACAATTTTGCCCTTGGGCGATACCCGAGCACTTAGCCCATCTCGGTCGGCTTTTACTACGGTTTCTTTTGCTTCTTTATTTAACCTGGCATCGAGCCAGCTAACTGATAACGCCATGTTATAAGCCCAGCCCTAGTTTTGATTTTAATGATTGTTTACGTGATTCTGCTTTGGGTTCTGGCGCTGTACTCTTAGAAGTAACTTCACCATCTGGTGCAAGACCATCCACCGGTACAGATGTCGTGGATAGATTGGGTTGGCTCATGTGAATTAACCCAAAGGTGGCCAGCATCCGCAGACGCTCAGCGCGTTCCCGTGGCGGCGTCTTTTCTAATTCTTTGAGCAGTTCAGGGTGGCTCCCTGGGGGAATGTTGACGACAACTCTCATAATCAGGCCCCATAAAACCAGAAGCCTCGGACGTTCGCCAAAACAGACTGTTCCGGCACGATGATCTTGCTTCGTGAAAAAATCTCCTTGGCCGCTTCCTTATAAGCCATGGCTCCACCTCCGGCGATCAATACCAAGTCCGCATTGATGCTTTCGTCACGCATGGATTGGCGCATGGCTGTAAGAGCAACAGGCGCTACCTTTTTCATGGCAGCATTCAGATAAGGTGAAATATCGACTTTTTCTCCAAATAGCAGCACCTGCAAGTCGCCGGTTCTCATGGCTTTTTCAAGTCGATCCATTCCGACTTTGGCACCGTGATCTTCCGAAATCAGCTTATCAATGGTTTCCAGTAGCACGGACATTGCCTGAAGACTGGTTCCAGATGAGCTGTAGCGAATTTCTCCGGCCTCAAGGGCAACCCAGTCAACAGAAAAAAAGCCGGGATCTATGACGACGACACGACCTTCTTCAATCAAGCCCAAATCACCACCTGTTTGAACCAGATCCATATAGGCACCGGCAGGCTGCGGCAACACTTTGACGTCACGAACGGTGATGCTGCGCTTAGGCGTCACTTGATGGACACCTTTTAAACGCTGCACAAGGTCAGACTTACGTTGTGGTTCATGAAACTGGGAAACCGGTAATCCAGTGACAACCAAATCGATGGATTCTGTTTCAGCCATTAACAAGGCGGCATGAAAAAGCGCCTTATAGGTTTTTGTGGTGGGATATTCCGGGTGAAGCTCTCGTTCCCAGCTTTGAAGGCGTCCAGCTGGCACACCGGCGGCCCAACGCTCATTATCGACAGATACATACAAACAAGTTTCATCATCGCCTCCACCGATACGCTCCGGCATACGATCCGCAGGACCGGCTCCCGCAGGCAGAATAATGGTTTTCGGTTCACTGCCTGATTGGCCAATAGCCAGCTTCAGGTTCGAGTAACCGATATCTACGCCTAATACAAACATACTTATCTCCTGTGCACTCAAAGTGCTCTAACGGTTTTCAATCAACCGCGCTGGTCACGCTTGGGCATGCCCAAGTGCTCTGGCGGTTCACTCAAATGTCATTATCAGGATTCGGTGCACTGGCGGTGGGCAGAAAGGTGACAAATCCTTTCATCTATCTGCCTATTGCATTTTCGCAAAAGTATGAGAATAGGCGCTGTTTGGCGGCGGATGACTGAGCCAAAAAAATCGATACGCCAAACGTCGTTTGCATTCTGGCCTGAACTTGCCAAACGGTTTGTATTTTCATGGCAATACGTCTTTTTAGGCGTTTTTAAGTGAAATCGGCCTGTATCCCTTGTCAGGTATGGGATTGCGCGAGTTGATTTATATCGAGACGCCAAACAGCGATTGTTACGGCAGTTTTACGTTTGGCGTTTCGATCCAAAAGCCAAACGGATAGTGGTTTTGGCTTTTGGGGTTAATTGGATGGGGAAATTGGTTTGGTAGAAATCGTCAATGAACAATGGAAATCAGAAGTATCAAATTTATTGCAGCAAGAAACGGACAGGCTAAAAGCGCTGGCACGAGCTGAAGTTGATGACTTTTGGGTTACCCATTACAAGGTTCGTGAAAATACGCCCTTTAAAGATTGGGGGCTGCTTGGTGTCCGTATCAGAGACTTTAAGTATGGCTTTGGCATAGAGTGGTACATCAACAGTTTTCACGGTCAACGAGGCAAGCGCGTGGTCTTTAGTAAGGGACTGCGTATTTCAAAGACGAAGCTGAGATACGCATTTTTGGACTGCCAAGGTTTGGCCAAAGAATGGGAGCTAGCGCTGGCCATGGAGAAAGAGGAATTCTTCAGTGATGTTCGACGCCAAGTTGATAAGCTCAACATGTTGCGTCGCAGAGTGAACGCTTATTGCTAAGTTGTAAATGGTTATAAATGGTTATATCATTCGGTTCTAACCTTAGGGGAGTAGTCTCTCAGTTTTTACTGTGATAACCGTCAACAGTCTCCGAACAGCAGTTCGTGGCGGTTATGTCCATACTTGGATTGACAAGACTTAAGGCAAATGGCGCTCTCGGGGTGGAGAGTCTCGTTTGCCTTTGTCTAAACCACCCCAAGGAAATACTCATGTCACAGCTAACCATCGTTATTACGATCAATCGATTGGCGTCTTATGCCAGTGGAAATACTCGTAAATTTTCATTCAGTAAAGCCATTAAACAACTCCTAAACTGCACCTTCTGTAGTAATACGAGTCATTTTAAAAACGGGAGGTGCGCATAATGTTAGTTGCTTCTTTAGCCATTCTAGCTGGCTTTATTTTATTAGTTTGGAGTGCTGACCGCTTCGTTGAAGGCGCAGCCGCGACTGCAAAATATGCAGGCATGCCGTCATTGCTAATTGGAATGGTCATTGTTGGTTTCGGTACGTCTGCACCTGAAATGGTTGTTTCTGCAATGGCGGCCATTGATGGCAATCCAGATTTAGCCCTCGGTAATGCGCTCGGCTCGAATATCGTCAATACAGGTTTAATTCTAGGGTTAACAGCTATTATTACCCCAATATTGGTGCAATCAAAAATAGTCAGAAAAGAGATCCCTTTATTATTGCTTATTAGTTCTGCGCTCGGTTATTTCCTTTGGGATGGCTCGCTAACACGTTTTGAGTCTGTTCTTCTTCTGGTGGGGTTCTTTACCTTAATTGGCTGGAGTATTTACTCTGCTATGAGAGGTAAAGGGGATAAATTAGAAAGTGAAATGGATCAAGAACTGGTTGAACACGAGATGCCTATCAAAAAAGCTATTTTTTGGCTGGTGATTGGCTTAATTCTTCTGATAGTGAGTTCACGAGTACTCGTTTGGGGAGCAGTGAGTATCGCAGAGGCACTGGGTGTTAGTGATTTAATTATCGGCTTAACGATTGTTGCTTTGGGCACGTCACTCCCTGAATTAGCAGCATCCATTATTGCAGTTAGAAAAGGTGAGCATGATATCGCTATTGGCAATGTGGTGGGTTCTAACATGTTTAACTTACTCGCTGTCGTTGGTATCGCAGGCGTTATATCGCCGATTACAGGTATGTCTTCCGAGGTTATGTCTCGCGACTGGTTAGTTATGATGGGTTTGACAATCGCCTTGCTATTTATGGCCTATGGATTTCGTGGTGCTGGACGGATTAACAGATTGGAAGGCGCAGGTCTGCTAATCGCATTTTGTGCTTACAACACTTGGTTAGTTTCGTCTGTGATTTAATAGCAAAATCAAAAATAATAAGTGGGCATGTGGATTCAACTCACATGCGCACAATGAAAGAGAGAGATATGAAAGATTCATTTATTCAATTTTGGCAAAATCATTCAGAGGCAATAGTAGCGCTTGGTTATAATTTAATCTTGGCTATTGTTATTTTGGTGGCAAGCTCACTTATTGCAAGAGCAGTGCGCAAAGCGATTCAAGACACTAACTCTAAGTTGAAAAAAGTTGACGCGACCCTGATACCAATATTTTCAACCGTAGCCAGTTACGCGGTATATGTCATCGGCGGTGTATTTATTTTAGACATCTTTGGGGTAAATACTGCTAGTCTTATCGCTCTGGTTGGTGCGGCAGGTTTGGCAGTTGGTCTTGCGCTTAAAGATACGCTCAGTAACATCGCAGCTGGAATCATGCTACTGATCCTTCGACCTTTTAAATCTGGAGATTTTATTGAGTTTGGTTCAACTCAAGGGACAGTTAAAGAGATAAATCTTTTTACAACAGTGCTTGAAACTATAGATGGATTGTATATTGCTTCCCCGAATAGCGTCTTATGGGGAAATAATATCAAAAACTTCACCCGTAATGGTAAACGACGGATGGATATTGTTGTTGGTATTTCCTATTCCGACTCCATAGATGACGCGTTTAAAATATTGCAAGGTGTTGCAGAAAATGAATCAAGATTGATGACTGATCCAGCGCCTCAGGTAATGGTTGCGTCCATGGCCGACAGTGCAGTAAATATTCAGCTGAGAGCATGGGCAACAAATGAAAACTATTGGTCAGCTTATTGGGATTTAAATAAACAAGTAAAAGAAGCTATTGAAGCGGCTGGTCTGACGATTCCGTTCCCTCAGCGTACGCTCCACATTATCGAAAACTCAAGCAGCAAATAAAGAGAGCATTACCATACTCGCGGTAACTGGTCCCAGCGTGTTGTATAAGCGGGAGACAAATGCTCTCGCTTCATCGACCAATCTTTCTTCGTACCTTGTCCAGCAAAGAAAACCTTTCCGGCACCGCTTTGGTTAATGGTGTCCAATACAGACATTAACTGCTGGCTATTAGAGCGGATCGATACGTCATCGAATAGTCCTGGTTGAAACATGCCGGGATCGTAAAAGTCAGACAGCATGACGCCCGCTTTGGCATAACGAAAACCATCCTTCCAAATCCGCTTGAGTAAGTGATTGGCCAGCTCGATAAAATCCCGCGTGTCGCAACTGGGGATTAGCAATTCACCCGATGCAGAGTTGCTGTATTGCGGCTCGTTGTCCTTAAAGGGGCTGGTACGTATGAACACGGTCAGCACTTTGGCTTGCTGCTGTTCTTTGCGAAGCTTCTCAGTGGCGCGGGTTGCGTATTCACATACGGCCTCACGTAACAATTCAAATTGCGTTACTTTTACGCCAAATGAACGGCTACAGACGATTTGTTTCTTAGTTGGCGGGATCTCTTCAAGTTCAATGCACGACTCACCATTGAGCTCTCTGACGGTTCTTTCTAAAACCACTGAAAACTGGTCTCTGATGGCTCTAGGAGAGGCATTGGCTAGGTCTAAGGCTGTGGTGATACCTAACGCATTTAATCGCTTAGAAAGCCGTTTACCAACGCCCCAAACATCATCAACCGGGACTAATGCGAGCAATCGACGTTGCCGATCTGGATTGGTCAGGTCTACAACCCCCTGAGTGGCAGGATATTTCTTGGCGGCATGGTTAGCCAGCTTGGCGAGTGTTTTAGTCGGTGCAATGCCTACACAGACGGTGATCCCAATCCAGTGGCCTATGCGCTCTCGCACTTGTTGTCCGAACTCGACAAGGGATAGGACAGACTCAATACCGGTTAAGTCCAAAAACGCTTCGTCAATGGAGTAAACCTCTACTCGTGGTGCCATCTCTTCCAAAGTGCGCATCACTCGACTGCTTAAATCTGTATACAGCTCATACAGTTGGCTAAGAATTCCCGCTAAAAATAGACGAGTAAGTGAGCAACCATTCTGCCGCATGGGTTGCTGGCGTCTAACACCAGAAAAATCACCCAGCCCAACCCGCTGTCTATTTTTTAAGGTGGGCATTCATCTACATGTCTAATTTTTTACCAATTTGATCGCTAAGATGTACTAATTTGATTACCGAGGGAGACTGACGGACTAATTACTTAGGGGCTTAATCGTACAATCTCCACTCGACACCACACAACTCACTTCTGGACATTTCTGAGTTGCATTTTAGCTAATTTAGAAAAACATGAATTAGATAAAGTATGGAAATTTCAAATCAATATGAGGCGGACATGAAGAAATTGAAAAAAGTAGCTTAACTGGGTTGGTCAATTTTGGTTGACCACGTCATGTTCCGGTGAGTACGCAAGTCATTGGCGCTAACGAATATGAAGGTCACTTTGCTTTTGACTTACTCTATAACAACTCTTCAGATATACAGCCTAATACCTTATCGACCGATACGCATGGTACCAATAATGTTAACTTCGCTATATTAGATTTCTTTGGTTACACATTCGCCCCTCGATACGCGAAAATGAAAAAGGTGTTTTTTGAGCTATTTGAAGTGACTGAAGAGAACGGAGGCCGTATTCAATTAAAGAAAGATATTAATCATAAGCTAATTGCTGAAGAATGGGACAATATTCAGCATATTGTTTGTTCATTGAGTCGTAAAACCACCACTCAAAGCACAATCATTAGAAAGTTGAGTAACGGCAAGAGCCGAAGATTGTCAGCATTGCATGAGTACGACCGTTTAATTAAATCTATTTATGTTTTGGAGTATGTTGATAATTCAACGTTGCGTCATTACGTCCAGCAAGCCTTGAACAGAGGTGAAGCATACCATCAGTTAAAACGTGCTATTACTTCAGTTAATGGCAATAAATTTCGTGGGGGGAATGATTACCAAGTATCACAATGGGGTTCTAGGGATTTTCCCCTCTAAAAAGACTTAATCCTCTGTAGACCACACCAATAAATGGCTGCGGAGGTGGGTTACTACTTATAAGTGTGGCAA